>DATFMW010000102.1:0-2822 GCA_035266765.1 Gaiellaceae bacterium
GACGAGCCCGTAGCGGAGGACGATGACCTCCCGCTCACGATCTGGCAGCGTCCGGAGAGCCACGGCAAGCGCCTGGCTGCGCAGGGACACCTCGACGCGCTCCTCCGGGAGCGGGTCGTCACCGGCAACGAAGTCGCCGAAGACAGCGTCCTCCTGCTCGCCGACCGGCTGGTCGAGGCTCGCCGACGCGCGGGCCGCGGCCCGCACCTCGCGGGCCTGCTCAACCGGCAGCGACGCCTCCTCGGCGATCTCCTCGAGCGTCGGCTCACGACCGAGCTCCATCCAGAGCGTCCGCTCCGCCCGGTTCATCTTCTGCATCCGCTCGACGATATGCACGGGCATCCGGATCGTTCGCGCCTTGTCGGCGAGCGCCCGTGCGACCGCCTGGCGGATCCACCACGTGGCATACGTGGAGAACTTGTAGCCGCGTCGCCAGTCGAACTTCTCGACCGCCCGGATCAGCCCGAGCGTCCCTTCCTGGATGAGGTCGAGGAACGGCAGCCCCTGGTTGCGGTAATTCTTCGCGATCGAGACGACGAGGCGCAGGTTGGACTGGATCATCCGCTGCTTCGCCGGAACGTCGCCGCGCTCGATCAGCTTCGCAAGCTCGACCTCCTGGGGCGCGGTCAGCAACTGGTGCCGGCCGGCCTCGCGCAGGAACAGCTGCAGGGCGTCCGTCGTCGTCTCGGCCGGCGCGACGACCACCGGCGGCGGGGGAGCGGGCTCCTTCTCCTTCTCGGGCTCCTCGATCAACTCGATGGCCCTTCGATCGAGCTCCGTGCGCACGGCTTCCAGCTCGAGCTGATTGAGCTCGAGCGGCTCGAGCACCTCCGCCAGCTCGGCATGCCGCAGCTGGCCGCTCGACTCCGCGGCCTCGAGTAGTGCGGCCAGCTCCTCGCTGCTGAGGATCGACTCGATCTCCACGCTCACGGCTTTCCCCCGATTCCGCGTTCCCGAACGACCAGCTTTCCCCGCCTTCAAGCTACCCAAGCATGCCTGACCGCCTCGAATCAACCCCTCCGGGCCGATCGCGGCGTCATTGCACGAGAACGTGCGTTATGTCAAGTGCGAGAATCCGTCCTCCCGACGCCGCGAGCGTCAGCACCGGCCTCCCTCCCCGGCGTGCCGGCGACGCGACGGTCCCTCCGCCGGGTGCCGCCCGACACGAAGCGCGGTTATCCACAGGTTGCACAGACTGCTGTGGAAATGTGGATTGTTGAATGATCGCAAATTGCGCTTTTTTCATCGCTACAAACCCTTGCATGCCGGTTGCAGACCCCCTAGATTCCCTCTTGCGCCGAGCACGGCGCGGGAGTAGGACGAAGCAGCACCGATAGGCTGTACGGGGCGGCCCGCAAGGGCCGAAGCGGAAAGTCGACCGGCGCTGTGGACGAAACCGCGACCGGCTCGGCGACTTTTTTCTGGTCCACCGGGCACCGCTTCGCTTTGCTGCCCGGTGAGACAGAGGCGCGAGACGGACGCCGCAGCGGGAGCCCGGCGTCCCGTGTCGCGGCCGCGCAGGTCGGCCGCGACGCCTGGCGCCACAGGGCGACGACTCCGCCATGACTCCGGCACACCTGCGACACCGGATCCCGCGGCTCGTCTAGGATCTCGGTCGTGCACTTCCGGCCGCCGAGCATGGACCAGGGCGTGATCGCCGTCCTCTGGGCGATCGGGCTCGGGGTCTACATCTACTTCGGGCTCCTCGCCGTCGGGGCGTCGAGCGCGATCGCGATCGTGATCACCCTCGTCAGCGCGGCCGGCATCTGGCTCTTCGTCCGCGTCCGCGGCGAAGACGTCCCCGGCTCCTAGCAGCCGCTACGCAACCCGCCGCTGCCCGGCCCCCGTGCCGATCGTCAGGGCGAACACGAGCTTGCGCGCCAGCTCCGGGCCCAGCGCCTCGTCGAGCCGCTCGCGGGCTTGGCTCGCGTCGGAGTCGAGGCTCGCGCAATGCGCAAGGAGGAGCGGGATGCCTCTCCCCTCCCCCGGGTGCCTGACCTCCTTCATCCGGGTACTGCATCGGCCACGAACGATCGAACCTGATCCCTCCCGGTAGGGATCAATCAGGCAGGCGGAACCGGTCGCTACTCGAGCTCGAGCCGGCGCGCATCGAAGCGCGACGACCACAGCTCGGCGCTGAACCGCCGCAGCGTGTCCAAGCCGTCGTCGTCACCGAACAGGTGCTCGACGACCCCCACCTCGCGGTCGTTGTGAAACGGCAGGTCGACGTGCGGCGGCGAGACGACGTTCACCGACAGCTGCCGGCAGTACGGGCAGCGAACACCGAGCCCGAGCGCGTCGTCTCCGGGCGTGAACAGCGCAAACGACGACGGGAACACCGGCCGCGTCCGCTCCTCCGGGAAACAGAAGAAGATCCACGGCCACTCCCCCGCGTTGATCCGGGTCGCCGCGAGCGCCCCGAGCTCGTCGGAGACGGAATCGATCCGCGACGTCATCAGGTTGTGAAAGTGCCCCGCGCCGAGGCCGAGCGGCGCCCAGTCGAGATCGTCGTGGCTCACGAGCCCGTCGTGCTCGTCGCCGCAGCCGCACGCGAAGCGGACGCGGAAGACGACCGGGTGCGCCGTGCCCGGCAGGCGCTCGATGCGGCGGAACGCGGACAGCCGCAGCTGCGCCTCACCCTGTACCGGGCACGAGAACGTGTACCTGCCGGTCAGCGCGTCGTACATGTCGAACGTATAGATCGGCCGCCGGACGGCGAACCGAAGCCCGGACGGGCCGGTCAGTACGACATGAGGGCGAACAGGTCGCGGCCCTCGAGCTTGTCGCGACCGTTCAGGAACGTCAGCTCGATCACGAAATTG
>DATFMW010000103.1:0-2409 GCA_035266765.1 Gaiellaceae bacterium
TTCTCCCTCGGCGGCGGTGCCGGGTCCGTCGCCGGCCGCGGCGGGAGAATTGCGCGACGACGACGCCGTCGGTTGATGATGCAGCGACCGCGGCGGTATGCTCCGAGGCGAGATGAAGCCGCGCGGCGTCTACAAGATCACGAACCGACCTCGTTCGCTCGATGCCATCCTCGATGCCACGAGCCGACGCGAGCGTCGGGTGGAGCGCATCGTCGAGTCGTTGCGCTCCGAGATCATCGAGGGCAACGGCGGTGTCCGCATCCGCCGGATCTTCGAGAACCCGCGCGAGCTCTTCCGACTCGAGCTCGAGCTCCCGGAGCTCGGCTACCAGCGCACGACGCTGCTCGACCGCGAGGCGCTCGACGCGCTGCTCGAGGCCGAGGACGTGCGAGCCCGGGTCCGCGACACCTCCGGCTGACTGCCGTCGACCGGCCGCGGGCCCGCACGCCCGGGCCCGCGCCGGCGGGCGCCGGCCGCACGTTTCCGCCACAATCCGCGATCGATTCGAAGGGCTTCGGAGGGTGCCCGGGGCAGGATTCGAACCTGCACGGCCAGAGGCCAAGCGATTTTAAGTCGCTCGCGGCTACCCGTTTCGCCACCCGGGCGAGGCCCGAGAGAGGATAACGAGCCGACGTGTTCCACGGGAAGAAGATCGTCGTCGTGATGCCGGCCTACAACGCCGCCGAGACCCTGGAGCGGACGGTGGCCGAGGTGCCGCTCGACCTGGTGGACGAAATCGTCGTGACCGACGATGCCAGCCCCGACGACACCGCCGAGATCGCCCGCCACCTGGGCCTGCGCACGCTGGTCCACCCCGACAACCGGGGCTACGGAGGCAACCAGAAGACCTGCTACGCGGAGGCCCTGCGCCTGGGCGCCGACGTCGTGATCATGCTCCACCCCGACTACCAGTACACGCCGAGGCTGATCCCGGCGATGGTCGGGCTGCTGACCGACGGGCCCTACGACGCGGTGCTCGGGTCGCGCATCCTCGGCGGCACGGCCCGCGCGGGCGGCATGCCCCGCTACAAGTACTTCGCGAACCGGATACTGACCCTGACGCAGAACCTCTTGTGCGGCGCCAAGCTGTCGGAGTACCACACGGGCTACCGGGCCTTCCGCCGCGAGGTCATCGAGGCGCTGCCGCTCGCCGAGAACAGCGACGACTTCGTGTTCGACAACCAGATGCTGGCGCAGATCCTCTACGCCGGGTTCCGCATCGGCGAGGTGAGCTGCCCGACGGCCTACTTCGAGGAGGCGTCGTCGATCAACTTCCGCCGCTCGGTCACCTACGGCATCGGCGTGCTCGAGACGTCGCTGCGCTTCTGGCTCCAGAAGCGCGGCTTCGGCCACACGCCGATCTTCGACCTCCAGCACGGACGCCGTCTCGAGCTCGCGAGCGAGCCCGAAACGGCGTCGGCAGAAGCCTCCGGCTGACGCCGGGGCAGCGCGCCGCGCGGGCGCGCCCCCGGGGCGGCCGGGCCGCTAGTTGACCGTGACCTCGATCTGGCGGGGCTTGGCGCGCTCGCTCTTGGGAAGCGTGATGCGCAGGACGCCGTCCCGCATGGTGGCGACGATGGCCTCCACGTCCACCTCGTCGCTCAGGGCGAAGCTGCGCGAGAAGCTGCGCGCGGTGCGCTCGCGGCGCAGGACGCGGCCGTTCTCGGGCACCTCGAGCGCGCGGTCGGCGCTCACGGTGAGCACGCCCTCGGCGACCTGGAGATCGATGTCGTCGCGGGACAGGCCCGGGAGGTCGGCCACGAGCTCGAGGCGGTCCTCGTAGGCGACGAGGTCCATGGCGGGCCGGGCCGAGGCCGCGCGGGGCGCGAAGGCGTGATCGAAGTCGACGAAGAAGCGGTCGAACAGGGTCGGGGCGTTGCCAAGCGTCATCGTTGTCTCTCCTCGACGAGGGCCGGCCATCATGCCGGCCGCTCACGGTCGGAATGGCTAAGCACCGGCCCCGTCGGCGTCAAGCGGCTCGCGCGCCGCGGAGGCAACTCTTCGGCAAGCGTCCAGTTTTCGCTGCGATGGGCGGGTGCCCCGGCATCGGCAACGCTATAGAGCCCGAAGCGCGGGACCGAAGAGCGAAGGACGACGCAGCAGCGGAGCCGGGATGGACCTCTACACCTCAGCGGCGCGCCTCGGGCGCCCCTTCGTCGTCGACGGCTCCGCGGCTCCGCTCGGCCAGCATGCCCTGATCGGCGACGGCTCGACCGCGGCGCTGGTCGGGGTGGACGGCGCCATCGACTGGCTCTGCCTGCCCCACTTCGATTCGCCCAGCGTGTTCGCGGCCATGCTCGACCCCGAGCGCGGCGGACGCTTCCAGGTGGCGCCGGCCGTGCGGCCCTTCGAGAGCCTCCAGGCCTACGACTCCCACACCAACGTGCTTCAGACGCTCTTCACCGCCCC
>DATFMW010000104.1:0-3396 GCA_035266765.1 Gaiellaceae bacterium
CAGATCGGTCGTGTCGATCTCGCGCGCGTCACCGGCCGGCTGCATCCGCTCCGCGTCCTTCTCGTCGCGGGCGCGGAGATCGGTCGCGAGTGCGTCGGCGCCGATCCCGGGCCGGTCGGCCATCCGCCGCCGTGCCCGCTCGTCACGGTCGGCGACGAGATAGACCTTCACCTCGGCGGCCGGCGCCACGACGGTGCCGATGTCGCGGCCCTCGATCACGACGTCACCGACGCGGCCGAGATCGCGCTGCCGCTCGCGCATCACCTCGCGCACCGCCGGGTGCCGTGCGACGACGGGCACCATCCGGTCGATCCGCGCCTCGCGAATGGATGACGTGACGTCGGTGCCGCCGATCCAGACGCGCCCCTCGTCGTCGAAGACGACCGGCTCGTCGTTGGAGAGCCCGGCGAGCGCCTGCTCGTCGCTGAGGTCGAGCCCTTGCTGCATCGCGAGCCACGTGACGGCGCGGTACATCGCGCCGGTATCGAGGTAGCGGAAGCCGAGCCGCTCCGCGAGCGCGCGGGCGACCGTGCTCTTGCCCGCCCCCGCGGGGCCGTCGATGGCGACGATCACGCGCTTTCGCCTCCGGCTTCGCCGGCGCCGAAAGCGCTAGTGGAAATCGAAGAGCCGTGCACGTCCCTCCCTGGTCGAAGGTGGCGCTCAGCTCCGCTGAGCGATGGCCTCGACGAGCTCGTAGAAGCCGGGGAAGCTTATAGCGACCGTGTCGGCGCCCTCCACCTCGACCCCTTCGCGGGAGGCGAGGCCGGCGACGGCACCGAGCATCGCGATCCGGTGGTCGCCGCGCGCCTCGACCCGGCCGCCGCGCAGGCGCGTCGGGACGCCCTTGACCGTCCAGCCGTCCTCCCGCGAGTGGATCCGCGCGCCGCAGGCCTGCAAACCGTCGGTGACCGCCTCGATCCGGTCGGACTCCTTCACGCGCAGCTCACCCGCCCCCTGGACGACGGTCTCGCCGCGCGCGTGCGACGCGAGCAACGCGACGAGCGGCAGCTCGTCCACGAGCGTCGCCACCTCGGCGCCGGTGACGCGCGTCGCGACGAGCTCGCCCGGCTGGACGTGGACGTCGCCGATCTGCTCGCCGGCCGAGCGGCGCCGGTTGAAGACGGAGATGCGCGCGCCCATCCGCTCGAGCACATCGAGCAGGCCGGTGCGGCGCGGGTTGAGCCCGAGGTCGTGGACGGTCAGGTCGCTGCCGGGCACGAGCGCGGCCGCGACGAGAAACGGCGCGGCCGACGAGAAGTCACCCGGTACCGCAACCTCCCCGAGGTGCAGCGCCGCGGCAGGCTCGACGGTGACCGAGCTCGCGCGCCGGCGGACGCGCACGCCTGCGGCCTCGAGCATCAGCTCCATGTGGTCGCGCGTCGGTGCCGGCTCGACGACGGTCGTCGGCGAGCTCGCATTCAGGCCGGCGAGCAGCACGGCGGACTTGACCTGTGCACTCGCGACCGGCAGCGCGTAGTCGATCCCGCGCAGCGCACCTGAGCCCTCGATCCGGACCGGCGCATGCCCGTCCGTTGTCTCGATGCGGGCGCCCATCAGGCGCAGCGGCTCGGCGATCCGCTCCATCGGCCGCACCGAGAGCGACTCGTCACCGGTCAGCTCGAAGGTGCCGTCCTGGCCGGCGAGGATCCCCGCGAGCAGCCGCATCAGCGTGCCGGCGTTCGCGCAGCCCACGGGATTCGGCCCGGCGACGAGCCCGCGCAAACCTCTCCCCTCGACGATCAGCTCGTCCTCACTCACATCGTCGATACGAATCCCTAGTGCGCGCATCCCGTCCACGGTCGCCTGGGTGTCGCCGGAGCGTCCGAAGCCGCGGACGACGGTCTCGCCTTCGCCGAGCGCGCCGAGCAGCACCGCGCGGTGCGAGATCGACTTGTCCCCGGGCACGGCCAGGTGCCCGACGATTGCGACGGCCGGCTCGACCCGCACTACCCGATGGTGCGTCCCATGAGGGACGCGAGCGCGCGGATCTCTGCGGCGAAGTCTTCGAACTCGGAGGTCGGGATCTGCTGCGCGGCGTCGCAGAGCGCCTCCTCGGGACGCGGGTGCGTCTCGACCATGATCCCGTCGGCGCCGGCCGCGACGGCGGCGCGTGCGAGCGGCAGGACGAGATCGCGCCGGCCCGCCGGGTGCGACGGGTCGACGATCACCGGCAGGTGCGTCTCCTGCTTGAGCACGGGGATGGCGCCGATGTCGAGCGTGAAGCGGGTCGAGGTCTCGAAGGTCTTGATCCCGCGCTCGCAGAGGATGACCTCGGAGTTGCCCTCCTTGACGATGTACTCGGCGGCCATCAGCAGGTCCTCGACGGTCGAGGAGAGGCCGCGCTTCAGGAGCACCGGCTTCGGCGCGCGTCCGACCTCGGAGAGGAGCGAGAAGTTCGACATGTTGCGGGCGCCGATCTGGATCACGTCGGCGGCGTCGACAACGGCCTCGACGTGGCGCGGGTCCATCAGCTCGGTCACGAGCGGCAGCCCGGTCTCCTCGCGCGCCTCCTTGAGGATCTCGAGCGCCTCCTCGCCGAGCCCCTGGAACGCGTAGGGCGAGGTGCGCGGCTTGAAGGCGCCGCCGCGGAGCATCGTCACGCCGGCGGCGTTGACGACGCGGGCCGTCTCGAGCGTCTGCTCGCGCGTCTCGACGGTGCACGGGCCGGCGATGAAGCCAAAGTAGCCGTCGCCGATGCGGCGGCCGCGCGCCTCGATCACGGTCGGGTCGGGCGAGAGCTCCCGCGAGACGAGCTTGTACGGCTTCAGGATCGGCAGCACCTGCTCCACGCCGGCGTAGCCCTCGAGCGGCAGCGCCGCGAGCAGCTCCCGCTCCCCGATCGCGCCGATCACGGTCGCCTCGCGGCCCGGCGTCACGAGTGCGGCGCAGCCGGCCTCGTCGAGGCGGGTGACGACCTCGTCCACCTGCTCGGGCGTCGCGTGCGCGCTCATGATGATCAGCAGCTCGGGTGCGCCGGTCATGGCCATGCGCCCAGTGTAGATGCGCGCCTGCGCGGTCCCGGGTATTCTCCGGTTTGTGATTTGCCCGTTCGCGAACCGCTGGTGGTGGCGCTGCGAGCGGTGCGGGGGCGGGCGCGGCTAGCCGCGCGTCACCCCCCGTCACCGCTTCGAGACCTCCCGAGGGAGGTCTTTTTCGTATCCGGACCGAATTCAGGAGCACCATGAGCGACAAGCAACCCAGCGTCTTCTCCGGCATCCAGCCCACCGGGCAGAAGACGCTCGGCAACTACAGCGGCGGCTTCCGCCAGTACGTCTCGACCCAGGAGCGCGGCGACGCGTTCTTCTGCATCGTCGACCTGCACTCGATCACCGTCGACTACGACCCGCAGGAGCTGCGCGACTCGACGCTCGACCTCGCGGCGATGCTCTTCGCGGC
>DATFMW010000105.1:0-2430 GCA_035266765.1 Gaiellaceae bacterium
CTGTCGGGCTCGGCGAAGCGGCTGCCGCCCGCCGAGGCGCTGATCCGCCGCGGGGTCGCGCCGGTGCTCGCGCTCTCGAGCGTCTCGTTGACGCCGAGATGGAAGGCGGGGCACCGGCTCTGCCGCGCCGGCACCTACGCCGGTGCGCGCGTGCTCTGCTTCGAGGCGACGCCCTTCAGCACACGCGGCGAGGCCGAGACGGTGGCACGGCTGGCGCGGGAGCGCGGCTGGAGCTCGATCGTGGTCGTCTCGTCGACGTTCCACCTGACGCGCGCGAAGCTCCTCTTCCGCCGCTGCTACTCGGGCCGCCTCTCGCTTGTCGGCGCGCCGTACACGTGGTGGAAGCTGCCCGAGGAGTGGGCCTCGGAGACGGGGAAGCTCGTCGTGCAGCTGCTCTTCGAGCGCTCCTGCTAGAGCAGCCCGACGCCGCCCTTGTAGACGACAAAGGGCAGGTCGGCGAGCGCGAGCAGGCCGAGCGTCCAGCCGACGAGCCGCGGCGCCCGCCGCGCGAGCCGGCCCGCGAGCCAGGCGAAGCAGAGCGCCCACGCCCAGAGCGTCGAGAGCATGAACGTCGGCTTCAGCACGTCGCCGTCGGGCGTCGGGTAGCCGATCGCGAAGTAGAAGTACCCGGCGAGGCCTGCGAGCGGGAGCAGGGAGACGACGAGCAGCGGCCCGGCCCGGCGGCGCACCGCGACGCCGAGCAGCCAGAGCCAGCCGGCGAGCGCGAGCACCGTCGGCACGATCCCGACGACGTTCTGGACGACGAGCCAGCGGTTGATCGCGGCCGACGGCTTCCCATCCTGGATCGACCAGGCGAAGACGCCGTACCAGTCGCCCCAGAGGTCCGCGTAGGTCTGCGGCCACGCGAGGTCGGCGAGATGCGGCCGGTACGGCTGCGTGGCGAGGTCGTGGAGCCCGGGGTCGAGATAGAAGCTCGCCGGGCGCCGCTCGAAGAACGGCTTCGCCGAGGGCGAGGGCCGGTCGAAGAGCGGGTTCCCGTAGTGCACGGCGCGGTACCCGTACCAGGGAGCCGCCACGACGACGCAGGCGGCGAGCGCGACCGCGAGGCCACGCAGGAGCGCGCGCCGCTCCTCGGGCCGCTGCCACACCGCGAGCAGCCAGCCGGCCACCACGACCGAGAGTGTGTAGAGCGCGAACTGGCGGACCATCTCCCCCGCGCCGAGCGCGAGCCCGAGTCCGAGCGCCGCGCGCAGGCCGTACCGCCGCCGGACGAGCATGCGCACCGCGAGGTAGCCGCAGAGCGCCGACACGAAGAGGTCGGTCGGCTCGGGATGGAACATCGACGCGGTGCGCGTCAGCACCGGCGAAAGCACGACGAACCCGGCGGCGACCGGCGGCAGCCAGCGCCGCTCCGGCCAGAGCAGCCGGGCGATCGCCGCGACGAGCAGCACGGTGCCGACGACGACGGGGACGTTCAGGAGCTGGGCGAGCCGCCACGGGTCGCCGAGCCCGATGCCGCGCCCGACCGCGTCGGCGAGGCCGGCGACGAGGTAGTAGAGCGGCGGTGAGTAGTACTCCGGCGTGTTCGGGCGCAGCGGCAGCCGGTGGTGCTGAACGAGGTAGTCGGCGTACTCTCGGTGTGAGGCGGCGTCGTAGCCGTCGATGGACGGGTAGGCGATCGCGTTCCAGAGCACGACGAGGCCACCGAGCGCGGCGATGGCGCGCGTGACGTTCTCGGGGGTCAGCCGCACCGCCCAGGCGGCCGGCAGCCGGCTCAGGACGGCGTCCGCCATCCGCCCGTCGCGCCCTTGTAGGTGCCGCCGAAGAGCGCGAGCGGCGTCTTCGCGAGGATCTTCAGGTCGAGGAGCGGCGACCGGTGCTCGACGTACCAGACGTCGAGCTCGATCCGCTCCGCCCACGGCAGGGTCGCGCGCCCGTGCACCTGTGCCCAGCCGGTGATCCCCGGTTTCACGTCGAGCCGGTGGCGCTGCCGGTCGTCGTAGCGCTCGACCTGGTAGCGAAGCGTCGGCCGGGGCCCGATCACGCTCATCTCGCCGCGGATCACGTTCCAGAGCTGCGGCAGCTCGTCGAGCGAGAGCTTGCGCAGCACGCGCCCGACCTTCGTGATCCGCGAATCGCCGCGATCGACCGCGAAGCCGGCGCCGATCGTCTCAGCCCCCACGACCATTGTGCGGAGCTTGAGGAGCTCGAAGTCGGCGCCGTCGCGGCCGACGCGCGTCTGCCGGTAGAGCACCGGCCCGCCGTCCCCGAGCTTCACCGCGAGCGCCGCGACCCCGAGCAGCGGACTCGCGACGAGGAGCGCAGTGCCGGCGACCGCGACGTCAGCGGTGCGGTTCACGCGAACCGGCAGCGCAGGAGCGTCCGCAGCACACGCAGGCCGTCGAGCGCCGTCAGCTTCTTGCCGTCCTGACGGCTGCGAGCGCGGTATTGGATCGGCACCTCGTAGAT
>DATFMW010000106.1:0-3323 GCA_035266765.1 Gaiellaceae bacterium
CTGTTCGTGCCCGAGGAGCTGCGCCGCCGTGCCTACGTGGACGCGGCGCTCCCGATCGGCGGCGACCAGACGATCTCTCAGCCGTTCATGGTCGCGCTGATCTGCGCTCTGCTCGAGCTGCGCGGCGGCGAGCGCGTCCTCGACGTCGGTACGGGCTCGGGCTACCAGGCTGCGGTGCTCGCCGAGCTCGCCGCCGAGGTGCACTCGATCGAGCGGCTCCCCGAGCTCGCCGAGCGCGCGCGCGCGAGCCTCGCCGCGGCCGGGTATGCGGAGCGGGTGCGCGTCCATGTCGGCGACGGGACGCTCGGGTTGCCCGGGCACGCGCCGTTCGCGGCGATCGCGGTCGCGGCCGCCGCGCCGGAGCCGCCGCGGTCGCTCTACGAGCAGCTCGACCGGCTGGGCCGGCTCGTCGTGCCGGTGGGCGAGCGATCCGACCAGCGGCTCGAGGCGATCGTCCGCACCCCGGAAGGGCCCGCCGTCGCGCGCAGCGTCCCGTGCCGCTTCGTCCCGCTGCTCGGCGCGGAGGGCTTCGACGGCGATTGAGCCTGCACGCGCGCGGCTCCACGTCCGCGGCCGCGTCCAGGGCGTCGGATTCCGCGTCTCGGCGCAGATGCGCGCCGGGTCGCTCGGCCTCGCCGGCTCCGCGCGGAACCTCCCGGACGGGGCGGTCGAGGTCGTACTCGAAGGCCCGCGCGAGCGCATCGAGTCGATGCTCGACTGGTGCCGTCGCGGCCCGGCCGGCGCCCGCGTCGACGACGTCCGGGTGGACTGGGAGCCGCCCGCCGGCGAGACGGGCTTCCGCGTCGGCTGACGTCCCCCGCGGGGGTCCCCGCTTGCGCGACATCCTCCCGGTGAGGAACGATGTGGTCATGGGGTCACTCTCCGCCGCTACGGAGCTCCGGCTACCGGTCCGGCTCGACGGCAACCAGGTCGGCCGGCCCGTCGACGTGCTGCTCGAGCCGGACACCTGGCGCGCCGTCGGGTTCCTCGTCCACTGCAGAGACGACGTGCGTCGCATGCTCCCGTACGCGGCCGCGCGACTCGACGAGACCGAGATCGCCGTCGACTCCGCCGCGATGCTGCTCGACGACGTCGGCTTCTACCACGCCCGCTCGGAGTCGCTCCGCGGGCTGCTCGGCGCCGAGGTCGGTCGCGGCCGGCGTTCCGTCGGCATCCTTCGCGACGTCCTGCTCGGGTCCGGCGGCGTCGCGACCGAGCTCGAGGTCGAGCGCGACGGCGAGCTCGTCCGGATCGATCCCGACGGCGCGTCCGTCGCCTCACCGCGCGCATCCGCCGCGTAGCCGCCGTCCGGCGGTGACGAGCCGGTACCCTCGGGCTCCATGCAGCGCCAAGCCGCAACGCTTCCGCGGCCGGTTCGACCCTCGCTGCGTGACCGTGCGATGGTCGCGCTCCGCTCGAGCCAGAACTGGGTCCAGCTCGCGCAGTTCTGCCTTGTCGGCGGCGTCGGCTACGGCGTCAACCTCGCCGTGTACGCGTCGCTCCTGCACGCCGGGCTCCACTACCTCGTCGCGGCGACGTGCTCGTTCCTCGTGGCCGTCACGAGCAACTACACGTGGAACCGTCTCTGGACGTTCCGCGACCGCCGGGCCGGTGTCGCCGCGCAGGGCGTGCGCTTCTTCGCCGTCTCGCTGCTGTCGCTCGGCGCGAACCTGCTCGTCCTGAACCTTCTGATCCGGCTCGGGTTCGGCAAGCTCGGCGGTCAGGCGACCGCGATCGTCCTCGTCACCCCGCTCAACTTCGTCGGCAACAAGCTCTGGAGCTTTCGCCGGCTCCACGAGCCCGCCGCCTGACGGCGACTAGCCTTTCCCGCGTGAGGCTCCGCCTCCTCGCCGCAGTCGTAGCAGCGCTTGCGCTCGTCCCGGCTGCCGCTGCGGCCACGACGCCGACCCCCACCGGGCCCGTCTTCGACGGGAAGGGGCACCTGATCGAGACGCCGCTCGTGCCGCCGCCGGACACGCCCCGGCTCACCGAGCACGAGGCGCTGCGCCGCTTCGAAGCCGACCCGAAGGTCGCCGCCTGGCTTGCGCGCTACCCGCGCACGGGCATCGTCGACCAGGAGACGTACACCGCGAAGACCGCGAGCTGGACGGTGAAGATCTGGTGGGGGGCGGCGGGCGAGATCGCCGAGGGCCGCGTCGACGACGCCACCGGCTCGGTGCTCGAGGCGTGGACGGGGCCGCAGGTCGCCTGGAAGATGGGGCGCGGCTACACCGGCGCGTTCGGCGGCTCGACGATCAACAACCCCTGGCTCTGGGGAGCTCTTTGCCTCGTCTTCCTGCTCGGCCTCGCCGACCTGCGCCGGCCGCTCTCGCTCCGGAACCTCGACCTGCTGTTCGTGCTCTCGCCGACCGCGTCGCTCTGGTTCTTCAACCACGGCGACGTCTTCACGGCCGTGCCGCTCTTCTACCCGCTGCTCGCGTGGGTCGTCGTGCGCGGCGTATGGATCGGCGCCACCGGCCGCACCGGCGCCGGTCGGCCGTTCTGGCCGACGTGGCTGCTCGTCGCCGCGGTCGTCTTTCTCGCCGGCTTCCGGATCGGAATCAACGTCGAGGCCTCGAACGTGATCGACGTCGGCTACTCCGGGGTGATCGGCGCCGAGCGGATCGTCAACGGTCAGGCTCCGTGGGGGAACTTCCCGGTCGAGGGCGACCTCAAGGCGTGCGGTCCCGCCGACTCCTCCGGCGAGACGCGCGACCGCATCCAGACGAACGGGCGCTGTGAGTCGGCGAACCCGCAGGGCGACACGTACGGCCCCGTCGCGTACGAGTCGTACATCCCCGGCTACCTCGCCGTCGGCTGGAGCGGGAAATGGGACGACCTGCCGGCGGCGCACTTCACCGCGATCGCATTCGACCTGCTGACGCTCCTGGGGCTCTGGCTCGTCGGCCGGCGGCTCGAGGGCCCCCGACTCGCGGCGACGCTCGCGTTCGCCTGGGTCGCGTATCCGTTCACGCAGTACGCGTCGAACTCGAACACGAACGACGTGCTGATGCCCTGCTTCGGAGTCTGGGGCTTCTGGCTCGTCTCTGCGCCCGCGGCGCGCGGCGCCTTCGCGGCGCTTTCCGGCTGGACGAAGTTCGCGTCGCTCGTCGTCGCGCCGCTCTGGCTCACCTACCCGGACCGGCGGCCGAAGCCGCGCTTTCTCGCCGGCTTCGCGCTCGCGACCGTTGCCGCCTTCTCCGTCGTGCTGCTGGAGCCGCACCCGCTGCACGAGCTGCGGGTCTTCTGGGACCGCACGGTCGTGTGGCAGGTCGGTCGCGACTCGCCGTTCTCGCTCTGGGACTGGCGCCAGTATCACGCCC
>DATFMW010000107.1:0-5975 GCA_035266765.1 Gaiellaceae bacterium
GTCGATGATCTCCGCCTCGGGCGCGATCCGTTTCATGACGCCGTGGCAGGTGCCGACGAAGTCGTCCTGAAGGCCGAAATCGGTGAGGAAGGTGATGAACGGCGGCATCGGCGCAGCACGCTACATGGTCGCAAGCAGCCGCTCGGTCGCCGCGAGGAGGCCGTCGAGGTCGTGCGTCTCCGCCTCCGCGGCGAGCTCGAGCCCGGCAGCGCGAACGGCCGCGCTCGTCTGCGGGCCGATCGCGACTGCCGGGATGCGGGCGCGGGTGCCAGCGAATGCGCGCGCCGCCGACGGCGACGCGAGAAGGACGAGGTCGCCGACGGGCGGCTCGGCCGGGCGCAGCTCGACAGTTCGATAGAGCGGCAGGAACGTGGCGTCGAGCTCGTCGACGAGCAGGCGGCGGGCGCTCTCGGCGGCAGCGACGAGCACCCGTCCCGCAGGTCGCGGCAGCTCGGCGAGCAGGCCCTCCTGGGTCGAGACCGCAGGAACGAGGTCGGGCTCGAGCCCGTGTGCGCGCAGCTCGGCCGCCGTGCCGGGCCCGATCGCGGCCAGTCGGCGCGGCGGCGTCACGAGCCGGCGCGCGAGCTCGACAGCGCCGTTCGGGCTCGTGACGACGACCCAGTCGTACCGCGCCGGGTCGACGGGCTCACCGCCGAGCGGCTCGACACGGATGAGCGGGCAGAGAACGACCTCGACGCCGAGTTCCGCCAGCCGCCCGACGAGCTGCGCCGTCTGCCCCTCGGCGCGGGTGACGACGACACGCAGCAAGCGCCTCTCCCGCCGGACCGCGTCCGCGCCGGTCGTGTCCTCGCCGGCTCCGCCCCGTGCGGTCACGTCCGGATCCGACATGTCCTCGGTCCCGGCCATCCCTAGCCCCCGCCCTCCCAGGAGGGGACCGCGTCGGGCTTCACCGACGCTAGCGCGACAACCGTGACGGCGGGGTCGCAGCTTCCCGGCGGAAGGGTCACGGCTTCGTCACGCCCGCGCGGTAGCGCGGCGGGCCAGCTCCTCGCCCAGGGCGACCGGATCGTCGCCGGTCAGCCGCTCGATCCAGGATCCGTCCTCGGCCGCGACGAGGCCGACAAGGGTCGCGCCGTCGTGATGCGCGGCGACCGGCGCCAGACAGCCGCCGCCCACCGCGGCGACAACGGCGCGCTCGGCCTCGACCCGCCGGCGCGTCTCGGCATGGTCGCCCGCTGCGACGAGGTCGTGCTCGCCGGCGCGCACCTGGAGCGCGAGCGCGCCCTGCGCCGCCTCCGGTAGAAGCACGTCCGCAGCAAAGCGGTGCCCGATCTCGCCGTCGAGCCCGAGCCGGTCGAGCCCGCAGGCCGCGAGGACCACAGCGTCCAGTCCGCGCTCGCCGCGCTTACGCAGGCGCGTGTCGATGTTGCCGCGCAACGGCTCGATCGAGAGCGTCGGCTCGAGCGCCAGCAGCTGCGCCTTCCGCCGCGCCGACGCCGTGCCGACGCGCATCCCCGGACGGATTCCGTCGACGCCGCAGAGCGCGTCCCGCGGATCGTCGCGCTCGAAGTACGCGCCGACGACGAGCCCTTCCGAATCGGACGCGGTCATGTCCTTCGCGGAGTGCACGGCGACGTCGATCCGGTGCTCGAGCAGCGCCTCCTCGAGCTCCTTCACGAAGACGCCGCGCGAGCCGATCTCACCGAACGGCCGCGAGCGGTCGCGGTCGCCGGCTGTCGTGATCGGGACGAGCGCGATCTCGATTCCGGGCCCACGCAGGCGCGCCGCCGCGAGCTCGGCCTGCCTGAGCGCAAGCCTACTGCCGCGGCTGCCGACGCGAACGAGCACAGTGCGCGCGCTTCCGGGAGGGCTCACCGCACGGCGAGATGCCTCGCGGTCGCACACGGACAAAAGCCGTCGGAGCCTGAAGCGGCAGCGGGCGACCGGTCAGCGTCCCGACCTTCAGCGGTCGAACCCGCCCTCGGGGGAGTCCTCGCCGAGACCGAACAGGTGCCGCACGGTCTCAGCATAGACCACCCCATCGGCTGCCGCGGCCGCCTGTTTCATGCGCACCGTCGGCAGGTGCAGGAGCTTGTTGACGATCTGCGTTGTGATCGACTCGACGGCCCGCCGCTGGCTGTCGTCGAGGCGCCCGAGGAGCGCGTCCGCCTTCCGCAGCTCGGCCTCGCGGATCTCCTCGGCGCGCGCACGGAGCGACGCGATCGCGGGCACGACGTCGAGTCCTGCGTGCCACTCGTGGAACTTCTCGGCCTCGGCCGAGACGATCGTCTCGGCCCGCTCCGCCTCGCGGCGGCGGCCGACGAGCGTCTCGGAGACGATCGCCTCGAGATCGTCGATGTCGTAGAGGTAGCAGCCGTCGAGATCGTGGATCGCCGGGTCGAGATCGCGGGGCACCGCAAGGTCGACGAGCAGGAGCTGCCGGCCCCGGCGCTGCCCGAGCGCCCCTTCCACCGAGGCGGCCTCGAGCACGAAGCCGGGCGCGCTCGTGGAGGAGACGACGACGTCGACACCGGTGAGCGCCTCGGCGAGCCTGTCCAGCGGGATCGGCTCCGCGCCGAGGCGCCGCGCGAGCTCCTCCGCCCGTTCGGCCGTCCGGTTGGCGACGAACGCGATCCGCGCCTGCCGGGAGATCAGGTTCCGCGCAGCCTGTTCGCTGATCGCACCCGCTCCGACGAGCATCACCGCGCGACCCTCGAGGTCGCCGAAGACCTGCTCCGCCAGAGCGGCGGCGGCTGAGGAGACCGACGCGGGGCTCTCGCCGATCGCCGTCTGGGCGCGCACCTTGCGCCCCGCGTGCAGCGCGTGGCGGAAGACGCGATCGAGCAGCGCACCGGTCACGCCCGCCTCGTACGCGACGCGCACCTGGCCGAGGATCTCGCCCTCGCCGGGCACGAGCGAATCGAGTCCGGCGGCCACGCGGAAGAGGTGGAGCGCCGCCGCGTGATCGCGCAGCCGGTAGAGCGCGCTCTCGACCTCCGGCTCGAGCTCCGCCAGCGCAGCGACCGCGGCTCGCTCGGTCGCATCCGCGTCCCTGCCCACGACGTAGAGCTCGGTGCGGTTGCAGGTCGAGAGGCAGACCGCCTCGCCGCCGCCCTCGGCAAGCCGAGCGGTAAGCGCCGCTCCCTGCTCGGAATCGAGCGCAACCCGCTCTCGCAGCTCGAGCGACGCGCGATGGTGCGAGGTGCCGACGAGAACGAGTTGCATCACGCGAAGTGGGTGGCGGGGAGCGCGATCCGGACGACGATCACGAGCGCGAAACCGGCGAGCGCAAGATATGCGGCGCGGCGGCCGGCCCAGCCGGCGGCGAGGCGCAACACGAGATAGGCGGCCCAGACCAGCCAGGTGGCGATCGTGACAACGACGAGCGCGTCGACGCGATCGCCGTCCGCGACGAGTCGGATGGCGCCGACGGCGAGGCCGAGCGTGAGCGCCGGCAGCGACCAGGCGATCGTGCGGAGCGCGAGCGCGTCGAGCGTCGCGAGCGCCGGTACGGGGCGGCGCAGGATCGTCGCGGCACGCTGCTTGAGACGCCGTTCCTGCCACAGGTAGAGCGCCGAGAGCGCCGCCGCGAGCGTGAAGCCGGCGAATGCCGCCAGCACGAGCCCGACGTGCAGGACGAGGAAGAGGTTCGAATAGTGGCTGCGCGTGCCGACCGCGATCCCGCCGCCGGCGCGCGCGACGACAAGCAATACCGCGGCGAGCGGCATCACCGTCAGCCCGAGCAGCCGGTACGGCCGCCGGCAGCCCCAGATCAGGTAGGCGGAGACGACGAGCCAGACGAACAGGTTGAGCGAGCCGGCCCACGTAGACCACGGGAAGCCGTCGTCGCGCGCCGCCTGCACACCGAGGAGCGCCGTCTGGGTGAGCCACCCGAGCCGCACGCCCCAGGTCGCCGCCCTCCCGGGCAGCCCCGGCCGGCGCACCTCGCCGAGGTAGCCGACCGCCGCCTCGCCGTAGAAGACGAGCGCGGGCCAGAAGAGCAGCTCAGCCAACGACGGCCGGCTCCCGCGACACGGCCTCGGGCTCCTGCTCGACGTGCCCCGCGAGTGCGTCCACCTCGCGCTCGAGCCGCTGCAGCTTGAGCGCGATGATGACGACGTACGCGACGACGAATGCGAGGACGACGTAGTAGGCGGCGGTGACGTACTTCTCGGCAGTGCTCACGCAAGAACCTCCTTCAGCTCGCGCAGCCGCATGTCGAGCCGCTTGCCGGCGAGCTCGACGCGGTAGAGCGTGTATGCGAGGACGAGCATCGCGACCTGCGCGACGCAGTAGGTGACGAGGATCCAGCCGCCGAAGCTCGGCCCGTGACGCGTGAACACGATCGGGTGGATGAAGTGCTGCGCCAGCCGGATCGCGAGGAAGCTGACCGGGATGAGCACGACCCCGAAGAGCGCGTACACGGCGCTCAGGTTCGCCCGCTGGGGCCCTGGGTCGACGGAGTACCGAAGCATGAAGTAGGCGCAGTAGAAGAGAAACAGGACGAGGAAGAGGACGAGCTGGTTCTCGCTCCACAGCCACCAGTGCCCCCACGAGATCTTCGCCCAGATCGAGCCGGTCAGGAGCACGAGCGCGCCGAAGATCACGCCCTGGTGGACGGCGACGTAGCTCTCGAGGTCGACGCGCGGGTCGCGCTTCCAGAGATGGACGAGCGCTTTCCATGCGCCGCCCGCGAAGCACGCGTACGCGGTGAACGCGATCGAGACGTGGAAGTAGAAGATCCGCTGCGAGAAGCCCTGGTCGGCGTCGTTCGGCGCGACGAAGAAGACGAGCACGGCAGCCACGGTCACGAGGACCGCGGAGAACGCCGCGAGCGCCGGCAACGGAATCCGGTACGTCCGACCCACCTCGAGTGATTGTGGCAGGTCCCCGACCACGCTCCGGCGACTCACTCCGCGACCACGTACTCGAACGAGGCCCAGCAGAGAAGCGCGAAGAGCACGTCGTAGAGCGCGAGGAACTCGAGGTAGCGACCGGGGCCGGCGACGACGCTCGCGCCGACGCCGCCGATCACGAGCGGAATCGCGAGCGGCAGGAAGAGCAGCGGCATGAGCAGGTCGCGGGCCCGGGTCGCGACCGCCATCGCCCCGACGAACGTGCCGACGGTGCAGATGCCGAGGTCGGCGAGCGCGACACCGGCGACCGCCGCCCACGGCAACCGGTGGAAGAAGAGCGCGAACACGGGCAGTGCGACCACCTCGGCGGCCACGAGGAACGCGAGCATCGCGATCGCCTTGCCGAGCCAGATCGCACTCCGGTCGCAGGGGGCGAGCACGAGCCCGTCGAGGACGCGCTGCTCCCGCTCCGGCACGAACGCGCGTCCCAGGCCGAGCAGCGCGGTGAAGACGAGCGCCACCCAGAGCAGGCCGCTCGCGGCGAGGCCGGGCGACCCGGACGGAAGCGAGAAGTGGAAGACGACGAACGTCGCCACGACGAAGATGAGCATCGCCGGCAGCGTGTCCCCGGCGCGCAACTGCAGCAGGAGGTCCTTGCGAGCGAGGGCGCCCACGTCGCGCGCGTAGTTCACGCGACGAGCTCCAGCGCAGCTGTCCGGAGCGAGTCGATCCGGGCGGGGTCGTGCGTCGAGACGAGTAACGTCCGCTCGCCGCGCAGCTCGGCGAGCTGGGCGTCGAGGAGCTCCGCGCCGGCGGCGTCGAGCGCCGTGTAGGGCTCGTCGAGGACGAGCAGGGCGGGGTCGTGCAGGAGCACGCGGCAGAGGGCGAGCCGCTGCGTCATCCCGCGCGAGTAGGCACCGACACGCTCGCGGCGCGCCTCCCAGAGCCCGAAGCGCTCGAGCAGCATCCCGATCCGCTCTCGCCGTTCCGGGACCCGGTAGAGCCGGCCGTAGAGCTCGAGGTTCTCGAGCGCCGAGAGCTCGCGATAGACGAGCGGCTCGTGCGCGAGGTAGCCGATCTCGCCGCGGCCGACGGCACGCTCGAGCTCGCCCTCGCTCGGCACGGCGAGGCCGGCGCAGATCCGCAGCAGCGTCGTCT
>DATFMW010000108.1:0-4311 GCA_035266765.1 Gaiellaceae bacterium
CGGTCCGCCGAGCAGCAGGTTGTGCCCGCCGGCCGCGGCGAGCTCGAGCGCACGCCGGGCGCGCTCCTGACCCCGCACCTCGGCGAGGTCGGCGAGCGGCGCCGTCGCGTGAATCCGTGCCGGGAGCACCGGATCGGGCTCCTGCTCGCCGCGAAGGTACGCGACCGCGTCGGCGAGATGGCGGACGGGAATCGCCTCGACGCCCGCGAGCTCCGCCTCGGCAGCGCACTCGGGCGGACAGAGGAGCCGGTCGAGTCCCAGCCGGCGCGCCCCTTCGGCGACGGCCAGGACGCCGCCGACACGCCGCACGCGGCCGTCGAGGGCGAGCTCGCCGACGGAGGCGTGCCGCTCGAGCTCGTCGTGCGGCACCTGGCGCGACGCCGCGAGCACGGCGAGCGCGATCGGCAGGTCGAACCCGGAGCCTTCCTTGCGCAGCTCGGCGGGCGCGAGGTTGACGGTGACGCGGCGGCCGGGGAACTCGAGCTCGGCGGAAAGGATGCCGCTGCGGACGCGCTCCCGGGCCTCCTGGCAGGCGCGATCGGCGAGCCCGACGATGGCGAACGCCGGGACGCCGTTCTGGATGTGCGCCTCGACCTCGACCCGGCGCGGATCGAGACCGACGAGCGCATGAGTGACCGCGCGTGCGAGCACGCCTCGACGCTACGCGGGCAACCGTCACGGCCCGGTCGCGACTCCGTGACCGAACGACGCGGTCAGTCCGCGCGATACACGATCTCGCCGTCCACGACGGTCAGGAGCACCGGCAGCGCGAGCAGATCGTCGGCGTCGCAGTCGACGGGATCCTCGGCGAACACGGTCAGGTCGGCGGCGAACCCCGCCTTGACGCGCCCCAGCCGGTGCTCCTGGCCGGCGGTGTACGCCGCCGCGGAGGTGTAGCCCTCGAGCGCCGCGAGCCCGTCGAGCGCCTCGTCGTCGTAGGGACGCCGGTCGCGTGCGCCGGGCGGGCGACGGAGCCGGGTGGCAGCGAGACCGATCCGCGGGTCGAATCGCGCCACCGGCCAGTCGGAGCCGAGCGCAACGACCGCGCCGGACTCGCGGAGCGACCGGATCGGGAACGCCCGCTCGCACCGCTCGCGGCCGAGCCGCCGCGACCAGTTGTCGTCCCGGTCGGGATCGAGCTCCATCATGTGTTGCGCCTGCATCGACGCGACGACCCCTTCGGCGGCGAAGCGCGGCAGGTCGTGCGGCTGGAGCGTCTCGATGTGCTCGATGCGGTGCCTCACCCCGGGAGCGGCGCCGGCGGCACGGTAGGCGTCGAGCGCCTCCCGGACGGCCCGGTCGCCGGTCGCGTGCGTCGCGCACTGGAAGCCGGCGCCCGCGAAACGCGCCACCGCAGCGCGGTAGCGCGCCGGGTCGGGCCAGAACGGGAGCGCCCCCTCCCCCTCGGTGTCCGGCTCGTAGAGCCAGCCCGTGCCGGCGTCGATCACGCCGTCGACGAAGAACTTCGCGACCCCGCCGGTGAAGCGACGGCCGCGCGCGTCGCGGTGCGGAAGCAATGCCGCCCACTCGGCCTCGTCCGTCTCGGGCTTGATCCAGAACGGCGCGACGATGCGTGTCACGAGGTCGCCGTTCGCCTCGAGCTCGCGCAGGAGCTCCAGGCTGGACAGGTCGCCGTCCATCGCGTGGACGCCGGTGATGCCGACGGCCGCGAACCGGTGCAGCGCATCCACGTAGAGGCGGTAGCGCTCGGCGGCGGTGAGAGCGGGCACGGCCTCCTGGATGAGATCGGTCGCCGCCGATTCGCGCAGCTCGCCGGTCGGGGTGCCGCCGGCGCAGACGATCTCGGCGTTCTGCTCGAACGTGCGCGGCCCGTCGACCCCGGCGAGCGCGAGTGCCCGCGGCGTGGCGAGTGCCGTGTGGAAGTCGACGAACATGAGGAACGCGGGCGATCCCTCGACGGCGTCGTCGACGAGCGCGCCGTGGATGCCGCTGTCGCGGAAGACGTCGTAGTCGAGGCCGAAGCCGAGCACCCACTCGCCGGGGGCGCAGCGCCGCCGCTCGGCGGCGACCAGGCCGCGGACGTCGTCGAGCGTGCGGGCGTCCATCAGGTCGGCGCCGCGGGCGTCCTCGGCGCCCATGAACGGGTGGAGATGGCTGTCGGTGATCCCCGGAACGACCGCCGCGCCGCGCAGGTCGACGATCTCCGTGCGCGCGCCGCACAGCTCCCGGATCTCGGCGTCGGTGCCGGCCGCGAGAATCGTTCCATCCCCGACCGCGACGGCGGTGGCCGCCGGCAGGCTCGGGTCGAGCGTGCGCACCCGCCCG
Organism: Gaiellaceae bacterium; assembly: GCA_035266765.1. Classification (GTDB taxonomy): domain Bacteria; phylum Actinomycetota; class Thermoleophilia; order Gaiellales; family Gaiellaceae; genus Palsa-739. The sequence continues at coordinate 2,287 of DATFMW010000108.1, forward strand.
TTGACGAAGGCGAGCTCGACCTGTGTCACCTCGCGCCTGCCCGTTCCAGACCCGTCATCGTGCCGCAGATGATGGCCGATCCTGCCGCGTCCGGTCGCCGCGACCCGTCCGCCGGGGGAGGAATCGCCGGGAATCGGTAACGAAGCTGCGCGCCCGGCGTCACCGGTTCGGCGGTAGCGTCGACAGCGAGGGCGGAGGGACCGCGGCCCCGCCCTTTGGGTGGGGGTATGGGGACAGGCCCGGGCGGGACACGCCCGGTTCAGGCCGGACGGGCGACGAGCACGTCTTCGAAGTACTCGCCCGCGCGGCGGCCCGTGCGGCGGTTCACGTGGCGGCGGAGGCGGTTCTCGAGGCGCAGGCCGGCGCGGTCGAGGATCTCCGGGTAGAGCCCGCGGCGGTCGTTGACGACGACGAGCACGGGCGCGCCCGGCCGGAGCGCTGCGGCGGCGTTCGCCAGGACTGCGGCGACCCCGCTCCGGTATGCCTCGAGCGCGGCGCGCGAGGTGCCCGCGGCTGCGGCGCCGACCTCGAGCTCGCGGCGATCGTCGAGGCCGAGCAGCTCGTACGCGTACCGGTGCTGCTCGTGGTAGTCGATCAGCCCCGGATACGGCGGCGAGGTCAGCACGCCGTCGAACGCGTCCCGGTAGACGGCCTCACGGGCATCGCCCTGGAGCACGCGCGCGTCCCGCTCCAGGTCGCGGACGAGCGCGAACTGCTCGATCCGGGCGAGCGTGTCGAGCGTGTACCGCCGCAGGAACCCGAGCGCCGACTCCACCGGCTTGCACGTGCGCCGGTGCTTGTAGCACCAGTACTCGCCCGTCTGCGCCACCCGCGGCGCCTCGAGGTCGAAGTGGGCGGCCCGGCGAGCCGACCGCGCGGCCCGCGAGAGGATCACGCGCAGCACGTCGCCGTGCCGGTAGTCGCCGACGAGGTCGCGGAAGGCCAGCAGCTCGGCCAGGGCCTGCGGCGCGTACCACTCCCGCAGGTACGGCCGCCCATGCGGCCGCGCACCGGAGAAGTCCTCCGCCGCGACTCGCGTGAGCGCGTCGTGGAGCTCCGCTCCCAGTGCGGGCAGGTCGTACTGCCCGGTCTTCACCCGGATCAGCAGACAGTTGAACGCCGCCACCTCGACGCCGGTCGCGTCGCGGCCCGACTCGAGCGCCTGGACGAGCGTCGTGCCCGAGCCGGCGAACGGGTCGAGAACGTGGCCGCCCGGCTCGAGGTAGCGCTCGAGCAGCACCTCGACGAGCTGCGGGATGAACTTGCCGTGGTAGGGGTGCAGCCGGTGGACGTGCTTCGTCCGCACCCGCTCGGGCAGCGCCCGCTCCGACCACGAGAGCTCGAGGTCCAGCGTCGCGTACAGCTCGTCCTGCGTGACGGCCACGGCCACGACTTCGACGCCGCGACCCGTCCGCCTGCTCGTGACCCTCGTGCAGATGCGGCTCGGCGACGCCACCGGGCGGCACGACGCCGAGGTGCATGCAGGTGCCCTTCGCGCCGACGCTCTCCGCCGAGACGCGGCGCCCGTAGGAGAGGCCGCGCGACGACGGAGCCGCATCCCCCGCTGCTCCGCACCAGCCGCACACCGCTCTCACCCGTCACGTGCGCAGAGCCTCAGAAGGCATCCCGCACCCGCTCGACGCGTCCGCCGCGCACGGCGACGGCGTCGAAGCCGACGCCGAGCTCGGCCAGCTCCGGCCGGGCCGCGAGCCAGGTCTCGGCCGCACGCCGCACGCGCCGCTGCTTCTCGGGCGTCACCATCGCGAGCGGGTCGCCGTAGCCGTCCCCGCGCTTCTCCTTCACCTCGACGAAGCGGAGCTCGCGGCCGCGGCGGACGATCACGTCGAGCTCGTTGCCGCCGGCCCAGACGTTCATGCCGAGGATCCGCCAGCCGCGCAGCCGGTACCACCAGGCGGCACGGCGCTCCGCGGCGGCTCCCCGCCTACGCTGCGGCCTCGTCCCGCCCGTAGCAGAGCGCCTGGAAGCTGAGCCGGTGCACCGCGGACGGGCCGTGCGCGCGCACGG
>DATFMW010000109.1:0-2290 GCA_035266765.1 Gaiellaceae bacterium
CGCCGCCGTCGCCCTCGCCAGCGGCCCGCCGCAGTAGACGTCCCGGGCCCGGCGCGTCAGTCGGGGCGCGACCGGCGCCGCAGGCTCTTCGCCAGCTCCACGGCCGCGAGCGGCACGAGGGCGAGGCCGAGCACGAACAGCCACTCGCGCCCGTCGAGCGGCGTCGTTGCGAACGCGCCGCGCAGCCACGGCAGGACGACGACGGCCGCGACGACGAGCACCGACGCGGCGACGCTCGCGTCGAGCCAGCGGTTCTGCGGCAGCCGCCACGCCGCCACCGTCGGCGAGCGCATCCCGTAGACGAGCGCGAGCTCGGCGAGCGCGAGCGTCGCGAACGCCATCGTCTGCTCGACCCCGCCGCCCGCGTCCCGGCCGAGCGCGAACGCCGCGAGCGTCGCCCCGCCGACGAGGACGCCGATCGCGCCGAGCCCGCGCCAGGTGCCCGCGTCGAAGAGCCGCTGCCCGGTGCGCGGCGGCGAGCTCATCGTCTCGGCGCTCGCCGGGTCGCGCGCGAGCGCCACCGCGGGGAGGCCGTCGGTGACGAGGTTCACGAGCAGCACCTGGATCACGGCGAGCGGCGTGCCGAGCCCGGCGCCGATCGCGACGGCGAAGACGAGCACCTCGCCGAGGTTCGCCGAGAGCAAGAACGCGACGAACTTGCGAATGTTGTCGCCGATCCGCCGGCCCTCGCCCACCGCGGCGACGATCGTCGCGAAGTCGTCGTCGGTGAGGACGATCGCCGCCGCTTCGCGGGCCGCCTCCGTCCCGCCGCGGCCCATCGCGACGCCGACGTCGGCGCGGCGCAGCGCGGGGGCGTCGTTGACGCCGTCTCCGGTCACCGCGACGACCTCGCCACGGGCCTGCAGCCGCTCGACGAGCTCGAGCTTGTCCGCCGGCGTCACGCGCGCGTGGACGGCCTCGTCGGCGAGGCCGAGCGCGCGGCCGATCGTGCGGGCGGTGGCGGGGTGGTCGCCGGTCAGCATCCGGACGGCGATCCCGGCGCGCCGCGCGGCGTCCATCGCCGGCGCCGCGGACGGGCGGAGCGGATCGTGCAGCGCCACCCCGCCGAGGAGCCGCAGGTCGCGCTCGATCTTCTCGTCGACCGGCTGCCCGTCCAGGTCGCGCGAGGCGACGGCAAGGACGCGCAGCCCGTCGGCCGCCCACTCCTCCGTCACCCGGACGAGCTCCGGCGGGGCCTCGCCGAGCCCGGCGAGCACCTCCGGCGCGCCCTTCGTCAGCGCCCGGCGGCCGCCTTCGCCCGCGTAGACGACGGTCATCCGCTTCCGGTCCGAGGTGAACGGCACCTCGCCGAGGCGCTCATGCTGTCGCAGCAGCCCGTCGTGGCTGACTCCGTGCTCGGCGGCGGCGGCGACGAGTGCCGTCTCGATCGGGTCGCCGACGAGCTCGCCGCCGGCCTCGCGTGCGTTCGAGGCGAGGACGGCCGCCGTCAGCAGCTCGATCTCGCTGACGCCGTCCACGGGCCAGAGCTCCGAGACGCGGATCCGGTTCTCGGTCAGCGTGCCGGTTTTGTCGGTGCAGATCACGGTCGTCGCGCCGAGCGTCTCGATCGCGTCGAGCCGGCGCACGATCGCGCCCCGGTCGGCGAGCGCCCGGGCTCCGAGCGCGAGCGCCGCCGTCACCGTCGCTGCGAGCCCCTCCGGGACGGCGGCGACGGCGACCGCGACCGCGATCAGGAAGGCCTCCTCCATGCCGCCCCCGCGTGCGAGGATCGCGGCGCCGAGGCTGATCGTGATCGCGACGCCGAGCACGACCATCTGCCGAGCGAGCCGGGCGAGCCGCCGTGCGAGCGGCGTCGGCGGCGCCTTCGCCCCGGCGGCGAGCCGCTCGATCGCGCCCATCTCGGTCGCGGCGCCGGTCGCGCAGACGAGTGCCCGCCCGCCGCCGCGCGTGACCGCCGTGCCGGCGTGCAGCATCGGCGTCCGGTCGGCGAGCGGCGTCCCCGGCGGAACCGCGGCCGCGTCCTTCGCCACCGGCAGCGACTCGCCCGTCAGCGCCGACTCGTCCACGTCGACCGAGGCCGCTCCGAGCAGGCGCGCGTCGGCGGCGACCCGCTCGCCCGCGCTCACGACGAGCACGTCGCCCGGCACGACGTCCTCCGCCGGGATCGTCTGCTCCCGTCCGTCGCGGACGACGAGCGCCGACTGCGTGAACGCCTGCGAGAGCGCGAGGATCGCCCGGTCGGCCACCGCCTCCTGCCAGAACCCGAGCGCGCCGTTCAGGACGAGGATGGCCGCGATCGCGATCCCCTCGGTCGTGTCGCCGATCGCGA
>DATFMW010000110.1:0-5116 GCA_035266765.1 Gaiellaceae bacterium
CCACTACGCGATCGACCCGGTCGCGCACACCGCGACGTTCCTCGGCGAGATCACCGACCCCGCCGTGACGGACTCGCAATGCTGCGGCTCGGCGCGCCACCTCGCCGACGGTGACTGGCTCATCTCGTGGGGCGGCAACCCCGTCGTCGGTGAGTACCGATCGGACGGGTCGCCCGTGTTCACGCTGACCTTCGGCGACGGGCTCTTCTCGTACCGTGCCGTCGCGGTCGAGCATTCGAAGCTCAGCATCGCCGCGCTCCGCGCGGGCATGGACGCGATGGCCGGCGGCTGAGCCGTACGATGCGGACGATGGCAGTCCGCGTCCGCATCGCCCCGAGCCCGACCGGTTTCCTGCACATCGGCACTGCCCGGACGGCGCTGTTCAACTGGCTCTACGCGCGCCAGCACGACGGCGAGTTCCGGCTCCGGATCGAGAACACCGACACGAGCCGCGAGGTCTCCGAGGCGGTCGAGCAGATCCAGGCGTCGCTCCGCTGGCTCGGCCTCGACTGGGACGGCCCGCACACGTTCCAGCTCGACCGGATGGACGACTGCCGCGACGCCGCCCGGCGGCTCGTCGCCGAGGGCAAGGCCTACGAGGACGAGGGCGCGATCCGCTTCCGCATGCCCGACGAGGGCGTGACCGCGTGGGACGACGCCGTCCGCGGGCGCGTCGCGGTCGCCAACGAGACGATCGAGGACGTCTGGGACGGGATCACGCACGTGATCCGCGGCGAGGATCACATCTCGAACACGCCGAAGCAGCTCAACGTCATCCGCGCCGTCGGCGGCGAGGTGCCCGTCTACGCGCACGTACCGATGGTGTTCGGGATGGACGGGAAGAAGCTCTCGAAACGGCACGGCGCCGTCTCCGCGGAGGAGTTCCGCAAGGACGGCTACCTGCCCGCCGCGCTCGTGAACTTCCTCGCGCTGCTCGGCTGGGCGCCCGACGGCGAGACGACGATCATGAGCCGCGACGAGCTCGTCGAGCGGTTCACGCTCGAGCGGGTCAGCTCGAGCCCGGCGCAGTTCGACTACGCGAAGCTCGACTGGCTGAACGGCATGTACATCCGGGCACTGCCCGAGGACGAGTTCGTGCACGCGCTCGTCCTTTGGCTCGGCGAGCAGGGCTACGACTGGGACGCCCAGCAGGTGCGCCGGGCGGCGCCGCTCGTCCAGGAGAAGATCGGCAAGCTCTCCGAGTTCCCCGCGTTCGCGGGCTTCCTCTTCCACGACGTGGAGCCGGACCCGGCTGACCTCGACGGCGGCGGCCCGATGCTCTCGGCCGCGCACGACGCCCTCGCCGGGCTCGAGCCGTTCACGGCCGAGGCGATCGAGGCGTCCCTCCGCGGCGTCGCCGAGCGGCTCGAGCTGAAGCCGCGCCAGGCGTTCCAGCCGATCCGGATCGCCGTCACGGGCTCGCGCGTCTCGCCGGGCCTCTTCGAGAGCATCGAGCTGCTCGGGCGCGAGACGGCGCTCGCACGCCTCGAGGCCGCTCGCGCGGCAGCGGGTTGACGGCGGAGCGGCTCCGGCCGAGGGTCCTCGTCGTCGACGACGAGCCGGCGATCCGCCTCCTCTGCCGGGTCAACCTCGAGCTCGACGGCTACGTCGTTCTCGAGGCGGCCTCGCTTGCGGAGGCCCGCGCGGTGCTTCGAGACGACGTCGTCGACGTCGTGCTCCTCGATCTGCACCTGGGCCGCGAGCGCAGCGATGAGCTGATCGAGGAGCTGCACGGCCGCACGCCGCCGGTGCCGGTCGCGTTCGTCACCGGTTCGACCGACGAGGCCTCCGCGCAGCAGGCGGGCGCCGACGGCGTGCTCTCGAAGCCGTTTGCGATCGAGGATCTCGCCGCGACGGTACGGCGGCTCGTCGGGGCGGCCGAGTAGGCTGCACCGGATGCCGGAGGTCGAGATCCGCTCCCCGTCCGAGTTCGAGGCGGAGCTTCAGCGCTACTCGTTCGAGCGCTCCGAGGAGTCGCGCGCCGTGCGCGTGGGCGAGAAGAGCGTCTCCGAGCAGGCCGCGATTGTCGCCCGCTACGCGTATCTCTTCTCGTCCGAGCAGATCCAGGCGCTGCGGAGCGAGGAGGAGGCTGCGGCCGGCGACGAGCGCGAGCGCCTCTACCGGCTGCGCAAGACATGCGAGGGCGGGCTGATCTCGGCGCAACTGGCGGAGCGCGCGGACGCCCTGGAGAACGCGATCCTCGGCACGAGCGTCGAGTTTCGCGGCGAGGAGTTGACCCTGCGCACCGCGCAGGCGCGGCTCGCCGTGCTCGAGGCCTACGCCGACCGCGAGGAGCTCGGCGAGCTCGAGCGCACCGCGTCGGCCCAGCTCAACCCCGACCGCCTGGAGCTGATTGCGGCGTGGGAGGATCTCGACGCCGAGATCTCGGGCGAGCCCGACCCGGTGGCGCGGAACGAGGAGGAGAAGGGGATCTCGCTGCGCCGCCTGGAGCAGGCGCTCGTCGCCGCCGCCGACGAGACCGCGGACGCCTACGGACGGTTGCGCGACCGCTGGTTCGAGCGGCTGCTCGGCCCCGACCGCGACGCGCAGCCGACGAGCGCCCATACGGCCTACATGCGCCGGCTCTCGCCGCTCGAGGCGACCTACACGAGGGAGCGCGCCGTCGAGGTGTGCCTGGCGAGCGCGAGCTCGCTCGGCTTCGACCTGACCGCGATCTCGAACATCCGTCTCGACCTCGAGGACCGCCCGCAGAAGAACCCGCGCGCCTGCGTGATCGCCTCCGACCCGCCCCAGGTCGTCCACCTGATCACCCGCGCCCAGGGCGGCCTGCACGACTACCAGGCGTTCATGCACGAGGCCGGCCACGCGCTCCACTACGCGGGCGTCGACCCGCGGCTCCCGTACACGTTCCGGAAGATCTCGCGCGACCACGCGCTGACCGAGATCTACTCGTACATCTTCGAGGCGGTGACGCGCGAGCCGGGCTGGCACGCGCTCCACTTCAGTCTCTCCGACGCGCAGGCGGCCGAGAACGCGGAGGCGACGGTCTTCCTCGAGGCGCTTCTGTATCGCCGCTACACGGCGAAGCTGCGCTACGAGCTCGGGTTCTGGGACGCGTTCGCGACCGAGCGGGGCGGCTCGCCGCGCGACTACGCCTCGCGGCTGACCGAGGCGACCGGGCTCCGCTACGACCCCCGCAGCTACGTCTCCGACATGGACTCCGGCTTCTACTCGGCCGACTACCTCCGCGCGTGGATCCGCTCGGCCCAGCTCAAGACCTACCTCCACCGCGAGATCGGCGAGGACTGGTGGCGCGACGGGCGCACCGGTGACTTCCTGCGCGACCTGTTCGCCGAGGGCACGCGCCCGACGAGCGAGGAGATCGCGGCCCGTCTCGGCTTCGACCCGCTCGATACGGCGCCGCTCGCCGCCGAGCTCTCCGTCGCGTAGCGGCGCTCAGGCCTAGCCCGCGGGCGCGCTCTTCGTCAGGAGCGCGTGGATCTCGCGTGTGAGCGCGGCGACCTGCTCGGTCAGGTCGGTGTCCTGCTGCGTGAGCGTCGTGCTCGACTGGAGCAGCTCGAGCAGCTTGTCGGTCTCGCCCTTCATCGACGTCTCGAGCTCGGTGTGGCGGGCGTCGACGCGGTCGGCCTCGACCTTGTCGCGGTCGGCCTGGCGCGTCTGCGCGAGCAGGATCAGCGGCGCGGCGTACGCAGCCTGGGTCGAGAAGATCAGATTCAGCATGATGAACGGGTTCGGGTCCCAGTGGTGGATCAGCGCAAACGAGTTGAGCGCGATCCAGAGCAGGACGATCACCGTCTGGCCGAGGATGTATTTCGGCGTGCCGAAGAAGCGCGCGGTCTTCTCGGCGAAGCGCCCGAACGTGTCCTCGCCGAACGCGCCGTGGAGGTGATGCGGCTGCAGGTGGTGCGGCTTCGCGGCCAACTGCGCGTGAGGCTACGCGGGGCCCCGGATGGCGAAGGGGCTGGACGAACGACGGGGTTGCACGAGACTCGCGTGGGGTTCGTCCGGCGCCGGCGGTCCCTAGCGTCGTGCCCGATAGTTCGAAGTGCGATCGAATAGGGCAGCGGAAGGGAGTCAGTTGTGAGGAAGTTCGCTCTGTGTGCCGCCGTTGCGGCGCTCGCGCTCGTCGTCAGTGGCGGCGCGGCCGCGTCGGCCGTCGTGCCCGTCTCACCGCTCGACATGCACGGTTGGGCATTCGTGGACGACAACGGGAACGGCGGGACGGGTGCGCTCGTCGGTGGTCCCGCGACGCCCCCGCTCGGCTCCGGCAGCGCGGAGCTGGCGGTCAGTGCGTCCAACCAGGGATACATCCTCGCGACCGGGGCGTACGCGGGAACCCGGCTCGCGGACATCACGAATCTGAGCTACTGGAGCTACCAGCCAGGTCCGGTGCTCGCGATCGCACTGCAGTTCGACGTTCGCTACCGGCCGTCCGACACGTCGTACGACGGCCGTCTCGTCTTCGAGCCGTACCAGAACGGCCATGTCTCCGTCGGCTCCGGGTGGCAGCACTGGAGCCCGCTCGACGGGATCTGGTGGGCGAGCCATCAGGGCGCGGCGAACGGCACGAACGGCCTGTGTCCGCAGTCGGCTCCCTGCACGTGGGCGTCGATCCTGTCGAGCTTCCCCGACGCGACGATCAGCGGCGCCGTCGTGTTCAAGGCCGGGAGCGGCTGGTCGAGCTTCGACGGGAACGTCGACGCGTTCACGATCGGGGTCGGCGGCAACGACACGACCTACGACTTCGAGAACGGCCCGACGAGCAAGGTCGACTGCGTGAAGGGCGGCTGGAGGAGTTACGGGTCGTTCAAGAACCAGGGCGACTGCGTCAGCTTCGTCGCCACGGGCGGGAAGAACCGGCCCGCGGGCTGAGAACCTCTAACAGAACGTGCACGGGACGCCGGAACGCGCTGTGCACGCCCGCGGCGGCGTCCTCGGTCGCGCCGAGAGCGCTGCTATCGGCGTTCCCTGCGTCCTTGCCGCGCACGCACCCATCGCGCCCCGTCGACGCGTGGTCTCTTCCGGTGGCGATACGGGCCGTCCCCGATGGCAGTCCGAGTGCGGAGGGGCAGGATCCTGCTTGAGGATTCACGGCGAGAGACGTGCGTCGCCGGCGGACGTTGCCGCACGGGCG
>DATFMW010000111.1:0-7106 GCA_035266765.1 Gaiellaceae bacterium
GGACAGCTGCCGGCCGACCGGTGCAAACGACGTGCCGCCGCCCGTCCCAGTGCCGTCGCTCGCGAACACCTCGCGGACCGTGGTCGTGCTCGTCGAGAGCCCGCCGGCCGCGAACGCGATGCCCACGGCGAGCCCCGCCCCCGCCGCCCCGGCCACGACGAGCGCACCGAAGCGTGCAACGATCGAACGGAGGGCGCCTGCAACCACGCAACCGTTCTAGCGGCGAGGCGGTTCAACCGAGGTTACGGCGCGTTAAGCCCGCGTTAAGCACGCTTCCGGCGTCCCGCAACCGACGCCGGCGCGGCGCCCGCGGGTGTTCTGCTTGAATCGAGCCATGGTCGAACCCAGCGAGCTGCGCGTCGGAGACCGCAGCTACCGGATCTACCGGCTCGACGCGCTCCAGGCCCGCTGGGACGTCGCCCGGCTCCCGTACGCGCTGCGGATCCTGCTCGAGAACGTCCTGCGCAACGGGACGGAGGCCGAGGTCGAGGCGGTGGCCGGCTGGGTCGCGGACGCCGACCCGTCGCAGGAGATCTCGTTCATGCCGGCGCGCGTCCTGCTCCAGGACTTCACCGGCGTCCCCGCGATCGTCGACCTCGCCGCGATGCGCGACGCGATGCGCGAGCAGGGCGGCGACCCGAACGCGATCAACCCGCAGATCCCGGCCGAGCTCGTGATCGACCACTCGGTGCAGGTGGACGAGTTCGCGTCGCGGCTCGCGATCGAGCACAACGTCGAGCTCGAGTTCGAGCGCAACCGCGAGCGCTACGCGTTCCTGCGCTGGGGCCAGAGCGCGTTCGACAGTTTCAAGGTCGTGCCGCCGAACACGGGGATCTGCCATCAGGTGAACCTCGAGTACCTCGCGCGCGTCGTCGAGTCGCGCGACGGGCTGGCCTTCCCGGACACGCTCGTCGGCACCGACTCGCACACGACGATGGTGAACGGGCTCGGCGTGCTCGGCTGGGGCGTCGGCGGGATCGAGGCGGAGGCGGCGATGCTCGGCGAGGCGCTGTCGATGCTCGTGCCGCAGGTCGTCGGCTTCCGGCTGACGGGCGCGCTCCGGGAAGGCGCGACCGCGACCGACCTCGTCCTCACCGTCACCGAGATGCTGCGCCGCACCGGCGTCGTCGGCAAGTTCGTCGAGTACTTCGGCCCCGGCGTCGGCGCGCTCGCGCTCGCCGACCGCGCGACGCTCGGGAACATGAGCCCCGAGTACGGCGCGACGTGCGGCTTCTTCCCGGTCGACGACGTGACGCTCTCGTACCTGCGCCTCACCGGGCGCGACGAGGAGCGGGTCGCGCTCGTCGAGGCGTACTGCAAGGAGAACATGCTCTGGCACGACCCGGAGGAGCACCCGACGTACTCGCAGGTCGTCGAGCTCGACCTCGACGACGTCGAGCCGTCGCTTGCCGGCCCGCGCCGACCGCAGGACCGCGTGCCGCTCGCGCGGGCGAAGGAGGCGTTCGTCGAGGCGCTCGACACGTTCGGTGTCTCCTACGCCGCGAACGGCACCTACGACAAGGAGGTCGCGGACACGTTCCCGGCGAGCGACCCGACGACCGGCGACAGCGCCGCCGACGCCGACCCGGTCCCGGCACACACCGCGATGGCGGCGAAGAAGCAGGTGCCGGTCGCCGGCACCGACTACGCGCTCGAGCACGGCTCCGTCGTGATCACCGCGATCACCTCCTGCACGAACACGTCGAACCCGTCGGTGATGATCGGCGCCGGCCTGCTCGCGCGGAACGCGATCGAGCGGGGCCTCCAGCGCAAGCCGTGGGTCAAGTCGTCGCTTGCCCCCGGCTCGAAGGTCGTCACCGAGTACTACCGCCGCTCGGGCCTCGACACGTACCTCGACGCGCTCGGCTTCAACCTCGTCGGCTACGGCTGCACGACGTGCATCGGCAACTCGGGCCCGCTGCCGGAGGCGATCAACGCGGCGGTCAACGAGGGCGAGCTCGTCGTCTGCGCCGTGCTCTCCGGCAACCGCAACTTCGAGGCGCGCATCCACGGTGACATCAAGGCGAACTACCTCGCCTCGCCGCCGCTCGTCGTCGCCTACGCGCTCGCCGGACGGATGGACATCGACCTGACGACGGAGCCGATCGGCCAGGACGGAGACGGCAACGACGTCTACCTCCGCGACATCTGGCCGAGCCGCGAGGAGATCGACCGCGTGATCGGCGAGTCCGTGCGCGGCAAGATGTTCTCGGACACCTACGCGGACGTCTTCACCGGCGACGAGCGCTGGCGCGCGCTCGACACCCCCGCCGGCGAGCTCTACGACTGGGATCCCGGCTCCACGTACGTGCGGCTGCCCCCGTACTTCCAGGGCATGACCCCTGAGCCCGGCGTCTTCGAGGACATCGCGAGCGCACGCTGCCTCGTCTCGCTCGGCGACTCGGTCACGACCGACCACATCTCGCCGGCCGGCTCGATCCGGCCCGACTCGCCCGCCGGGCAGTACCTCGTCTCCCACGACGTCGAGCGGCGCGAGTTCAACTCGTACGGGTCGCGGCGCGGCAACCACGAGGTGATGATGCGCGGCACCTTCGCGAACGTCCGTCTCCGCAACGAGCTCGTCCCCGGCAGCGAAGGCACGTGGACGGCGCACCTCCCCGACGGCGAGGAGGGCTCGATCTTCGACGTCGCGCTCCGCTACCGCGCCGAGGGCGTGCCGACGATCGTGCTCGCCGGCAAGGAGTACGGCTCCGGCTCGTCGCGCGACTGGGCGGCGAAAGGACCGAACCTGCTCGGCGTCCGCGCGGTGATCGCGGAGTCGTACGAGCGGATCCACCGCTCGAACCTGCTGATGATGGGCGTCCTGCCGCTCCAGTTCCTGCCGGGCGAGAGCCGCGCGTCGCTCGGGCTCACCGGGCGCGAGGAGTTCTCGATCGTCGGCATCGACAACGCCGAGGCGAACGAGGTGGCCGTCCGGGCCGACGGCAAGGAGTTCCGCGCCCGCGTCCGGCTGGACACCCCCCGCGAGCGCGAGTACCTTCGCCACGGTGGGATCCTCCAGTACGTCATCCGCCGGCTCCTCTCGAGCTGAGCTCTGGCAGGGCGTCGCCGAGGGCATCCTCGGGACGCCGGGCACGCTCCCCGAGGCGACTCGACGCGCGATCGCCGCGGGCGACGACCCGGCCGAGCTGGTGCCGCTGCTCGCGAAGGTCCGGCGCGACGCCTACAAGATCGTCGACTCGGACGTGGCCGGGCTCGACGAGGACGCGGTGATCGAGGCGGCGCTCGCCGCGGCGCTCACGGTCTCGCTCGACCGGCGCGCGGCCGCGCTCGCGGCGATCGAGGACGCGGCCGGATGAGGCTCGTCTGCATCGAGTACGGCCACACGGGCCCGGAGGCCGAGCAGGTCGCCGCGATGCGCGCGCAGGGCTACGTCTCGGACATCGCGCTCGCGCTCCGCTACCGGCCCGAGCTGTTCGGCCGCCCGTTCTCGGAGCTGCTGCAGGACGTGATGAAGGGGCCGTCCGACTGGACGGAGGCCGAGCGCGAGCTCTTCGCCGCGTTTGTCTCGGCCCAGAGCCAGTGTCCGTTCTGAACGGAGGCCCACGGCGCGGTCGCGTCGTACGCCTACGGTGACCCGGCGCTCGTCGACGCGGTGCTCGCGGACTTCGAGACCGCGCCGATCGGCGAGGGCCTCCGCGAGACGCTGCGCTTCCTGCAGACGATGACGTTGGCGCCGGAGTCGCTGCGCCCGGCCGACGCCGCGCGCGTGCTCGACTCGGGCGTCTCGGCCGACGCGCTCCGCGACGCCGTCGACGTCGCCGTCGCCTTCAACCTGATCACGCGCTTCGCCGACACGATCGGCGCCCGGGCGCACTCCGTGCAGGGCCTCACGCGCGAGCAGGCGCTCGCCGTCGGCGGCCGCCTGTTCGAGCGCGGCTACGCGTAGCTCGCCGCGCGAGCGGGTCGCTCAGCCTCCGAGCACGCCGAGGTCGTAGCCCAGCTTCTTCAGCGACGCGGCGGCCTTCTGCGCGGCGATCGCCTCCTTCGAGGTCGCCAGGCCCTGCACCGTGGCGAGCACGGCCGCCATGTCGCCCTTGTCGGCCGCGGTCTTCAGCGCCCCGAGCTGCTTGTCGATCGCCCGCAGCGCGGTGACGAACGTGGCGTTCGCCTGCTCGGCCTCCTTCGGCGGCGTCAGCGACTCGAGGTCGTTCGCCGCCTTCTTCAGCCCCGTCTGCGCCTTCGCGACCGCCGACTTGAGCTCCGCGAGCGAGGTCATGTTGGAGGAGATGGCCGTGATCGCCTGCTCGAGCGACTTCCCGTCGGCCTGCACGCGCTGCTCGTACTGCGCCTTCGTGAGCGCCTTGCTGCCGCCACCGCCCCCGCCGCCGCCGCAGCCGGCGACGAGCGCCGCCACCGCGAGAATCGCGAGCCCGGCGACGCCCCCGTGCTTCCACATGCCTGCTCCTTTCGCCCCCGTTTCCGCGACCTTACGCGTTTCGGTGCCCGCGTCCATCCGGGGTCGCCCACGAGGCTCCGGAAACCGGGGTGCCGCGCAGGGGGCGCGGCTCGGCCGCCGTCTCGCTCCAGAACGTCCTGCCCGGCATCTCGCAGCGACTGCTGATCTTCGCGGCCGCGGCGGTCTCGGCCGGAGGTGCGTTCGCGATCGACCTCGTCCAGTACGCGAGCTTCCTGTTCCTGCTCGGCTCGTTCTTCGTGCCGCTCTTCGGCGTGCTGCTCGCGGACTGGCTGCTCGCCGGCCGCGCGTACCGGGAGCGCGACGTCTTCGGGGCGCCGGCCGTGCGGCCGGGGCAGCTCGCCGCGTGGCTCGCCGGCTTCGGGCTGTACCAGTGGCTCTCGCCCGTCGGACCGAGCTGGTGGACGAGCATCGTCGAGCACACGCACCCGGGCCAGGGCGCGATCGGCGGCTCGCTACCGAGCTTCGCCGCCTCGTTCGGACTCGCACTCGTCCTCGGGGCGGCGGTGCGGCTCCGGCCGGCGCGGCAGGCCGCCGAGGCGGAGTAGCCGCCGCACCCTCAGACGCAAGTCAACAGGCGGACGACCGATAACCGGGCTCGAGAGCCGATGCGACTTGTGCCGGTCGACCAACTGCACTCCGGTGACCGGCTTGCCCGGGACGTCGTGGTGGGCCCGTCGGAGATCCCGCTGCTCCGAACCGGAGTGCGCATCTCCCAGCACTACGTCGAGGGTCTGCGCCGGGCCGACGTCCGCGCGGTGTACGTCGACGACGCGCTCAGCGACGGCATCGAGCCCCTCGAGCCCATCTCCCAGAAGACGCGCGAGCACGCGACCCGCTCGCTGCGGCAGGCGTTCGGGACGATGACGCGCAGCGACGGAGGAGCCGTCACCGGGGTGCCCGAGGACACCCTCGGGATCCTGAAGGAGCTCGCGAGAATGATCGTCGAGGACGTCGCGGGCTGCGGCGAGGCCGCCGTCGCGATCAGCGACCTCGCGACGGTCGACTCGTACACGCTCCAGCACTCGATCGACGTCACCGCCGTCGGGCTCCTGATCGCCCAGCGCCTGTGGACGAGCCACGGCTGGATCGACGGGCGGGGTGCACGCCGCTGGGACCGCACCGAGCAGCGGCTCGTCCTGCTCGGCCAGGCGCTCCTCCTGCACGACATCGGCAAGCTCGGGCTGCCGCAGGAGGTGCTGCAAAAGCCGGGCCCGCTCACCTCCGAGGAGCGCGAGCTCGTGTTCCAGCACCCCGACATCGGCTACACGATGCTCAGCGGGGCGACCATGCTGTCGCCGCTCGTCAAGGACGTCGTGCGCCACCACCACGAGCGCTGGGACGGCTCCGGCTACCCGAGCGGCACGGCCAGGACCCGCATCTCCCAGTTCTCGCGCATCGCAGGCGTCGCCGACGTGTTCGACGCCGTCAGCTCGGCCCGCCCGTACAAGCCCGCGGCCCCGGTACACGTCGCGTACGAAGCGATCGTCGACGGCGACGGGAAGCTCTTCGATTCCGACGTCGTGGGGACATTTCGGCAGACGGTCGCGCCATACCCACCGGGCCTCTCGGTCGAGCTGTCGGACGGGAGGCGCGGAATCGTCTCGGAGTGTCCGGCGGGGGTGGCCGACCGGCCGACGGTTCGCGTGATCGCCGACGCGCACGGGCCGCTGGACCAGCCGGCGGAGGTCGCGCTCACAGACGATCCCGGCCTGTCCATCGTCGCGGTCGACACGCCGCTCCCGCGCGCCGGCGAGGGGATGGCCGCGGCCTGACGCAGCGGCGGACAGTGGCCGTCCCGGCGACGGCCGCCGCGTACGCTAGCCGCATGAGGCCCGTCGGAGTGATCGGGCACCTCGCGCGCGACGTCGTCGAGGGTGGCCCTGTGCGTGTCGGAGGCGGCCCCTGGCACGCGGCACGTGCGCTGCATCTGCTGCGTCGCGGCGCGATCGTCTGCGCGAAGTGCGGCGAGGAGGACGCTGCCCGCTTCCGGCCGCAGCTCGCGGCGCTCGGCGTGCCCATGTCGCTCGCGACCGGCGGCGAGACGACGGGCTTCTCGATCTCCTACGACGCCGAGGGACGGCGGTCGATGACCGTCGACGCGGTCGGCGAGCCCTGGTCGGAGGACGACCTGCCGGCCCGCCTGCTCCGCCGGGTCGAATGGCTGCAGGTCGCACCGCTCCTGCGCGGAGACGTCGACGCCGCGTTGCTCGAGCGGCTCGCGCACCGGCGGCGGCTCCTCCTCGACGGGCAGGGGCTCGTGCGCCGCCGCGACAAGGGCCCGCTCGTCCTCGACGACGACTTCGACCGTGACCTGCTCCGCCACGTGACGGTGCTCAAGCTCGCCGAGGAAGAAGCCGACGTCATCACCGGGGGCGGCGAGCTCGAATCGCTGCGCGGGCTCGGGGTGCCGGAGGTCGTCGTCACGTTCGGGCTCAGGGGCTCGCTCGTGCTCACGCCGACGGTCGCCGAGCACGTGCCGGCGCACGCGATCGAGGGCGACCCGACCGGCGCGGGCGACGCGTTCGCGGTGTCGTATGCGGCGGCGCGCGCAGACGGGCATGCGCCGGTGCCGGCCGCGCGCCGCGCGACCGCGGTGGTGGCGGCGATGCTCGCCGGGAGCCGGGCGTGATCGCCGTGGTGGCCACGGTCGCGGGGGTGCTGCTCG
>DATFMW010000112.1:0-5359 GCA_035266765.1 Gaiellaceae bacterium
CCGGCGACGCCGGCTTCCAGGCCGACACGTTTGCGGCGCTTCCCGTCGTCGAGGGCGCGCTCGTCGTGCTCTCCGGCGTGATGGGCGTCGAGGTCAACTCCACCCGGGTCTGGGCGCGCGCCGAGGAGTACGAGCTCTCCCGCGTCGTCTTCGTGAACATGCTCGACCGTGAGCGCGCCGACTTCTATCGCGCGCTCGAGGCCGCCCGCGAGCAGCTCTCGGACCGCTGCGTCGCAATCCAGCTTCCGATCGGCGCCGAGCACGAGCTGACCGGTGTCGTCGATCTGCTCCACATGTGCGCGTACATGGATCCCTCGGGCGGCAAGGAGGGCGGCCCGCAGCCGATCCCCGACTCGATGAGCGACCTCGTCGCCGAGTACCGCGAGAAGCTCCTCGACGCGGTCGTCGAGACGGACGAGGCGCTGATGGCGCGCTACCTCGAGGGCGAGGAGCTCGCCGCCGAGGACGTCGCCGCGGCGCTCAAGAACGCCGTCACCCGCGACGAGCTCTACCCGGTCGGCTGCGGCGTCGCGACGAAGAACCTCGGCACGACCGCGCTCCTCGACCTGCTCGTCGAGGGCGTCCCCTCGCCGGAGCGGAAGGGCACGACGATCGAGTTCGGCGACGCGAAGCAGGCCGTCTTCATCTTCAAGACGATCGCCGACCCGTTCGCCGGCCGCATCAGCTGCTTCCGCGTCCTCGCCGGGCCCGTCACCGGCGACACGACGCTCGTCGACCCGCGCACGCACGCCAAGGAGCGGTTCGGCCAGGTGCTCCTCGTCCAGGGCAAGGACACCGTCACGGTGGATGCGCTCGGCGTCGGCGACCTCGGCGCCGTCGCGAAGCTGAAGGACGTCGTCACCGGCGACGTGCTCGTCGACCACGAGGTGCCGGTCGAGCCGCCGCACATCGCGTTCCCCGCGCCGGTTATGAGCTTTGCGATCACTCCGAAGGCGAAGGGCGACGAGGAGAAGATGGCGGCCGGGCTGCGCCGGCTCAGCGAGGAGGACCCGACGCTCGTGATGCGCAACGACTCGCAAACGGGCGAGCAGATTCTCTCCGGACTCTCGCAGATGCAGGTCGAGGTCGCGGTCGACCGCCTCGCGGGCCGGTTCCACGTCGACGTCGAGCTCCATCAGCCGCGCGTCCCGTACAAGGAGACGATCCGCAAGGAGGCGCGCGCCCGGCACCGGTACAAGAAGCAGACCGGCGGTCGTGGCCAGTTCGGCGACTGCGCGATCGTGATCGAGCCGCTGCCGGCCACCGACGGCGAGCTCGGCTACGAGTTCGTCGACAGGATCGTCGGCGGTGTCATCTCCCACAGCTTCCGGCCCGCCGTGGACAAGGGTGTCCGCGAGGCGATGGAGCACGGCGAGCTCGCCGGCGCGCCGATCCAGGGTGTCCGCGTCAGCCTCGTCGACGGTCAGGAGCACGCGGTCGACTCGTCGGAGATGGCGTTCAAGATCGCCGGCTCGATGGCGTTCAAGGAGGCCTACCAGCAGGCCGAGCCGGTGCTGCTCGAGCCGATCATGGAGCTCGAGGTGAGCGTCCCCGACGACGCCGTCGGCGCCGTCAACGGCGACCTCAACTCTCGGCGCGGCCGCCTGCAGGGGATGGAATCCCGTGGCGGCGTGACCACGGTGAAGGCCGAGGTGCCGATGGCCGAGATCCTCACGTACTCGCAGGCGCTCACGTCGATGACCGGCGGCCGCGGCGACTACACGATGCATTTCGTCCGCTACGAGGAAGTGCCGTCCCACGTCGCCCAGAAGATCGTCGAGCAGACGAAACGCGAACGCGAGGAGGTCAACGCGTGAACGCTCCCTGCCCGGCGCTCGGAGTCGAGGTCTAGTACACGCGTCCGCAAGTTATGGCCACTTCCCGGACGGCGTCTCGCCGCCCGTGGCGGCGTCCTCGGTCGCCCCGATAGTCACCACTATCGGGGCTCCCTGCGTCCTTGCCACGAACGACGAGCCACTCGCCGGACAAGCGACGGAACTTACGGACGCGTGTACTAGCGGCGCTACTATCGTGGCCGTGCGGGTCACGAAAGCCAGGGTGACGAGCCAGTGCGCCGTCTGCGAGCGCACGCTGCTGATGGGCGAGCGCGCGGTCCGGTTCGCACCCGGGCACGGCGCCGAGCTCGTCGACGTCTGCCCGCTCTGCCAGGAGATCGCGCTCGAGCACGGCTGGCTGAAGGAAGGGGCGCCGACCACGCCGGTCTTCGAGGGCGATCGGCGCCGCCGCCGGCGCGGCCTCGTCGAGTTTCTCGGTCTCTCGCGCGCCGCCGGCGACGACGCGCTCGCGGCGTCCGAGCCGATCCTGCGCCGGCTCTCCGACACGGAGGTGCGGGTGCTCGAGGCGGCCGACCTCTTCAACGCGAGCGCCTACAAGCGCACCGTCGGCGGCATCACGAAGAGCCTCGGCGACGCGAAGGCGAGCATCGTGCCGCTCTCCGGCATCGCCGGCGAGCTGGCGGTCACGATCGCCTGGGATCTCTCGTGGTACCAGTACCGGATCAGCCCGGACTCGGCGCAGCCGGTGCGGCTCGAGAGCCGCGGCCACGAGCTCGACGAGCTCGACACCGGCTTTCAGCTGTGGAACGCGCACATCGAGGACGGCGGCCGCCTCGTCCCCGACATCGAGAAGTTCTAGCTGCGGCGCCGGCGCTCTGCGAGCGTCGCCGTACAATCCGAGGCGCGATGATCTACTGCGTCATTCCCCGTGAGCTGGCCGACGAGCTCTACGACCGCATGGTCGACTACTACTCGGACAATCCGGAAGTGACGGTGATCGTCGACCGCCGCGAAGGGGATGACCGGCGTGGGGAAGACCCGGCGGAGGAGCGCCCGGAGCGCCGTAGGCTCCGCGACCGCCGTCGCAAGCGGATCCCGGGCACGTTCCCGGACCTCGATCCGCCCGATCTGTCCAGTTCCGGGTAGGTGCGCAGGCGTCGCCGGGCCGGGACTACACTCGGCGGCATGGCGACGACGCAGACACAGAGCTTCCAGAATTACATCGGCGGCTCCTGGGTGGATGCCGCCTCCGGCGAGACCTTCGAGAGCACGAGCCCCGCGACCGGCGAGACGATCGGTGTCTTCCCGCGCTCCGGCGTCGAGGACGTCGACCGCGCCGTCGCGGCCGCGAAGGACGCCTACCAGGAGTGGCGCCTCGTGCCCGCGCCGAAGCGCGGCGAGATCCTCTTCGGGCTCGCCCGCGTGCTCGAGCGCGAGAAGGCCGCGCTGACCGATCTGATGACCCGCGAGATGGGCAAGGTCAAGGCGGAGGCGGGCGGAGACGTCCAGGAGGCGATCGACATCACGTACTACATGGCCGGCGAGGGCCGCCGCCTCTTCGGCCAGACGACGCCGTCCGAGCTGCAGAACAAGTGGAACATGAGCGTGCGGCAGCCGATCGGCGTCGTCGGCGCGATCACGCCGTGGAACTTCCCGATCGCGATCCCGTCGTGGAAGCTGATCCCGGCCCTCGTCTGCGGCAACACGATCGTGCTCAAGCCGGCCACCGACACGCCCGCGCTCGCGCAGCGCTTCGTCGAGCTGCTCGACGAGGCCGGCATCCCCGCGGGCGTCGTCAACATCGTCCACGGCGGCGGCTCGACGGTCGGCGACCGGATCGTCCGCCATCCCGACGTGCGCGTCGTCACGCTCACCGGCTCGCGCGAGACCGGTGTCGCCGTCCTCAAGACCGGCGCGGACACGCTGAAGCACGTCCATCTCGAGCTCGGCGGCAAGAACGCGATCATCGTCATGGACGACGCCGACCTCGACCTCGCGGCCGACGGGATCCTCTGGTCGGCGTTTGGCACCTCCGGGCAGCGCTGCACCGCAGCCTCGCGCGTGATCGCGCACGAGAAGGTCTACGACGCGCTCGCGAAGCGGCTCGTCGCGGCGGCCGAGAAGATGCGGCTCGGGCCCGGCTGGGAGGACGACACGGACGTCGGCCCGGTGATCAACGCCAAGGCGCTCGAGAAGATCCACTCCTACACCGAGATCGGCACCGGCGAGGGCGCGACGCTCCTGACCGGCGGCGAGGCCGCGACCGACGGCGACCTCGGCAAGGGCTTCTACTACCGGCCCACGATCTTCGGCGGCGTCGACCCGCAGATGCGCGTCGCCCAGGAGGAGATCTTCGGCCCGACGACGTCGCTGATCCGTGTGCGCGACTTCGACGAGGCGATCCGCGTCTCGAACGGCGTCAAGTACGGCCTCTCCTCCTCGATCTTCACGCGCGACGTGAACTCTGCGTTCCGCGCCATGCGCGATCTCGAGGCGGGGATCACGTACATCAACGCCGGCACGACCGGCGCCGAGGTGCACCTGCCGTTCGGCGGCACGAAGGACACGGGCAACGGCCACCGCGAGGCGGGCCAGGCCGCGCTCGACGTCTTCACCGAGTGGAAGTCGATCTACGTCGACTACTCCGGCAAGCTGCAGCGCGCGCAGATCGACACGGAGTCCTAGCGGCGCGAGACGCTAGCCGTCGCCCTGGGGACTGATCCCCGAGGGCTTCGTGCGGAGCCACGCCTCGAGCGCGTTCACGAGCTGGGGCGTGGCGATGCTCGCCGGGAAGAGGCCGGTGCCGTGCGTCCGCTCGAAGCGTCCCACGTCGAAGCCGCCGGAGACGCCCGGGCCGCGGCCGCCCTGGGCCTTCATCCCGTGGCAGGAGGCGCAGCCGAACCCGGTCTGGAAGAGCTGCTTGCCGACGGCGACCGCGCTCTCGCCGCGGGCGAGCTGGGCGACGGCGGTCTCGGCCCCCGAGGCGGTCTGCGCGAGCTCGCCGCCGTTCTGGATGCCGACGGCGTGGATGTAGACCATGCGCCCGCCGAGGTAGCCGGTCACGACGACGAGTGCGAGCCCTACGAGCCCGGTGAGCGCGACGGCCGCCTCCGGGAAGGCGCTCCGGCCGCCGCGGTGACGGCGCCAGCGCAGCCACCCGACCGTCCCGAGGAGCGCGAGCAGGATCAATCCGAGGCCGAGGTGGACGAGGACGAGGTTCTGGGCGGAGCCGCGCAGGGTCGTGCGCGCGCCCGAGAAGACGGTGAGGCCGCTGAGGACGGCGAGCCCCGAGCCGGCGACGGCGGCGGCGAACGCCCACGGCTCGGCCTGCGCGACCGCTTCGCCGCCGCGTCCCCGCCAGCGCAGGACGCCGAGCACGAACACGACCGGCACGGCCATCACGGGCAGGTGGACGAGGAGACCGTGGATCTCGGGCAGCGTCGGCACGGCGCGATTCTTCGCGCGGTCGATGAGCGGACGATGAGCCGCTCTGTGCAATGGTTGCGGCGTGAGTGGAGCCGCCGGTTTCAAGCTCGTCTGGTTCGTCCCGCGCGAGGCCGTCG
>DATFMW010000113.1:0-2713 GCA_035266765.1 Gaiellaceae bacterium
GGCAAACGCTCCCGGCGGCTGCTACAAGTGAGTACCCGCCGATCCTGCGAGAGAGCGTTTCCGTTTGGCGGTGCTGGGGGTGAGACGATTGCCGGAGTACGTTCCGTGTCCCTTGTGTGGTGGCTCGGGGACCGTCGAGGCGGCCCTTGCGCGGCTTGTCGATGACGAGCAGTCGTTGCAGGAGGCAGACCAGACCGCAAGCGATCGCGATCAGACCTGGTCCGATCACGATCAGACGGCGAGCGACCGCGATCAGGAAAGCTCTGACGCCGATCAGCGCGCGTCCGATCTGGACGCGGCAGCCGGTGGCGATCTCATCACACACGACCGCACCGCTGCGGCACGCGCCCGGAGTAGCCGCGACCGGACGGAGGTCGCACAGGAGCGCGATCAGACCGCGGCCGAGCGGGATCGGCTCGCCGAGCAGCGCGACCGCGACGCAGATGCTCGCGACCAGGTCGAGGTACTGCACGACCAGATGGCAAGAGAGGCCGGGGAGGGCGATCCCGAGGAGCACTGGGTACGCGCCGAGCTCGTGCGCGTCCAGGCTGCGGCCCGCCGCGCTCGTGCCGCCGAGGATCGCCGCAGAGCCGCCGACGACCGGGCGTTCGCGGCGGCGGAGCGCCAGCAGGCGGAACAGCAGCGAGCCGAGGCCAAGCACGATCTGCTGCGTGCGGCGACCGACGATTTGACCGGCGCCTGGACGCGAAAGTTCGGCCTGGAGCACCTCGCCCGGGAGATCGAGCGCGCCCGCCGGACATCGGCGACGCTGGTGCTCGCCTTCATCGACATCGACGGCCTCAAGGACATCAACGACCGCTACGGCCACACCGAGGGCGACCACCTGCTACGCGACGTCGCCACCGCGATGCGGGCAAGCGTGCGCCCCTACGATGTGATCGTCCGCTACGGCGGCGACGAGTTCCTCTGCGCAATGCCCGGCCTCGCCCCTGCCGCAGCACACGAACGCCTCGACGCGATCGCCGCGGCAGTCTGCTCCGCCGACGCGCGCTACTCGTTCACGTTCGGCCTCGCAGAACTCGAACCCGGCGACGGCCCCGACGAGCTCATCAGCCGCGCCGACACAGCCCTCCTCCAAGCCCGCGGAGACCGCAACCACCCGGAACCCTGAGCAGGGGGCGTCCGGCGCGGCTCGTCAGCCGCCGGGGCCTGCGAGCCGCGCGACGAGCTCACCCAGTCCAAGCCCCGCCGCGATGCTCGTAAGCGTGTGCACCTCGCCTTGACGCAACGCGAGGAGATGCCCGCGAGCGAGGACCCTGTCGAGCAGAACCGACAGGTCACGCGCCGCCGACGAGCTGCCCGCCTCGGCGGCTGCCGCGTCGCGGAGCCGCACCGCCTCGGCACGTGCCAGCTCGACGCGGCGACCCGCGAGATCCAGCACGAGGCGTCCAGGCTCCGCCCCGAGCGTGGGAACGGGTGCATGCAGACCGGCCGCAGACGCCGACAACATCGCCAGAGCGTACTCCTGCCCGAAGGATGACGCGACAGGAGACGTTGCTCTCGGCAAACCTGCCGGCGAGGTCGATGCCCTCGCAGACACCGGCGCCCCGGATACGCTCTTCCTGCTCGTCCTCCCCCAGCACCACGACGATGAGAGGAGACGCTCGTGCTCGCGGAAGGTGACCTCGCTCCCGACTTCACGCTCCGCTCGGATGCGGACGAACTGGTGACGCTGGCGGGGCTGCGCGGCCGGCCGGTTGTCCTCTACTTCTATCCGAAGGACGACACGCCCGGGTGCACGACCCAGGCCTGCGGCATCCGCGACGCATACGGCGAGTTCGAGCAGGCCGGCGCCGTCGTCCTCGGCGTCTCGCCCGACAGCGTCGGGCAGCACGTCGAGTTCAAGGACAAGTACGACCTTCCGTTCACGCTCCTCGCCGACGCCGACCACGCCGTGGCGGAGCAGTACGGCGTCTGGGGCCAGAAGCGCTACATGGGCAAGGAGTACATGGGCGTGAGCCGGACGACGTTCGTGATCGGCGGCGACGGCATGGTGCGGAAGATCTTCGAGAACGTGCAGCCCTCGACGCACGCCGACGACGTCCTCGAGGTGCTCGCCGCCGAGAATCCCTCCGACGGGGGATGAGGCGTACCCCTTAACGGGTGGTCCGCAGCTCACGGCGCGCCGCGAGGATTGGAGCTGCGGCCCATACCAGCATGCAACTCGTCCTCCACGATCCCGTGTACACCGAACGCCTGGCGTCGTTCCTTCGGAGCGTCGGCCAGCGTACGATCATGAGCACGCCGGATCACCTCGAGATCGACGGCGC
Source organism: Gaiellaceae bacterium (assembly GCA_035266765.1). GTDB lineage: Bacteria > Actinomycetota > Thermoleophilia > Gaiellales > Gaiellaceae > Palsa-739. The sequence continues at coordinate 2,292 of DATFMW010000113.1, forward strand.
CCGCGACGAGTCCTCGCAGCTCGAGCTCGAGATCTACCTTCGCGTCTGGCGGGTGCTGTACCCGGACGCCGAGGTCGACGTCGCCGTCTGACCCGCTTGTCGGTCGCAGCCCGTTCGTGGTAGGAGAGCATCGTGGGCTTTCTCCGGCGCGCGCGTCCCGAGTTCCGGCCGATTCCCGAGTCGGAGGCGTACGCACGCTGCCACGGCGACCGCAGCGGTGACCTCATCCGGGTGGTCGTCGCCGAGCCTCCACCGCCCGAGGAACCGGCGGCCGAGCTGACCGGCGAGCTGTTGCGCCGTGCGTTCGAGACCCGCCTCGACGCCCGCGCCGAATGACTACCTCCGGTGGAGGCGCGCGCATGTCGTGACAATTGACACCGAGCGGCGCCGGTCGCATACTCGCAGCAACGCATGCCGCCGAC
>DATFMW010000114.1:0-4557 GCA_035266765.1 Gaiellaceae bacterium
AGATCTCGGACAGGTCCTCGCGCAGCTCCGCGGCGGTGATCTCGGTCTGGTAGAGCGCCGCCATCGCGTTCGTGAGCGCCTCGAGATCCCACTCCTCGGAGTACTCCTCCTGCGTGAACTGGACGATCGTGTCCTCGACGACCTCCTCGATCCAGAGCTTGACCTGCTCGGAGAGGTCCTCGCCCTCGAGCACCTGCCGCCGCTGCTCGTAGATCCGGCCGCGGTGACGGTTGAGGACGTCGTCGTACTTGAGGACGTTCTTGCGCATGACGAAGTTCTGCTCCTCGACCTTCTTCTGCGCCCCCTCGATCTGGCGGGAGAGGATCTTCGCCTCCATGGGCTGGTCGTCGGGAATCTTGAAGCGCTCCATGATCCCCTTGATCCGGTCGCCCGCGAACAGGCGCACGAGGTCGTCCTCGCCGGAAAGGTAGAAGCGCGTCTCGCCGGGGTCGCCCTGGCGGCCGGAGCGGCCGCGGAGCTGGTTGTCGATGCGGCGCGACTCGTGCCGCTCGGTACCGATCACGTACAGGCCGCCGAGCTCGAGCACGCCTTCGCCGAGCTTGATGTCGACGCCGCGGCCGGCCATGTTCGTCGCGATCGTGACCGCGCCGGGCTGGCCCGCGTCCTTGATGATGTCCGCCTCGCGCGCGTGCTCCTTCGCGTTCAGGACGTTGTGCGTGACGCCCTGCCGGGTCAGGAGCTGCGAGAGGTACTCGGAGGTCTCGACGGCGATCGTGCCGACGAGCACCGGCTGGCCCTTCTCGGCGCGCTCCGCAATGTCACGGGCGACGGCGGCGAACTTGCCGTCCTTCGTCTTGAAGACGAGGTCCTGAAGGTCGGCACGCGCGACCGGGACGTTCGTCGGGATCTCGACGACGTTGAGGTCGTAGATCTCGACGAACTCCTTCTCCTCGGTCTTCGCGGTGCCGGTCATGCCGCCGAGCTTCTCGTAGAGGCGGAAGTAGTTCTGGAGGGTGATCGTCGCCATCGTCTGGTGCTCTTCCTGGATCCGGACGCCCTCCTTCGCCTCGACCGCCTGGTGCAGGCCCTCGCTCCAACGGCGGCCCTCCATGATCCGGCCGGTGAACTCGTCGACGATCTTCACCTCGTCGTCCTGGACGACGTAGTCGATGTCGCGCTGGTAGAGCGACTGCGCCTTCAGCGCCTGGATGACATGGTTGACGAGCTGCGAGTTGCGCGGGTCGTAGAGGTTGTCGATCCGCAGCGCGCGCTCGACCTTCTCGACGCCCTGCTCGGTGACGGCGACGGTCTTGTGCTTCTCGTCGAACTCGAAGTCGGCGCCCGCGGCCTCGGCGGCGCCCTTCGGGTCGCCCGGGTTGGCGCGGTGCCCGACGAGCTGGAGGGAGACGCGCGCGAAGTCGTAGTAGAGCTGCGCCGCCACCTCGGGCTCGCCGGAGATGATCAGCGGCGTCCGCGCCTCGTCGACGAGGATCGAGTCGACCTCGTCCACGATCGCGTAGGCGTGGCCGCGCTGGACGACGCCGTCGAGGGAGACGGACATGTTGTCGCGCAGATAGTCGAAGCCGAACTCCGAGTTCGTCCCGTACGTGACGTCCGCCTCGTACGCCTCGCGGCGCGGGCCGAAGGACAGCATGTTCTCGATCGCCGCGGTACGCATGCCGAGCAGCTCGAAGACGGGCAGCGTCCACTCGCGGTCGCGCTTGGCGAGGTAGTCGTTGACGGTGACGAGGTGCGTTCCACGGCCTGCGAGCGCGTTCAGGTACAGCGGCTGCGTGGCGACGAACGTCTTGCCCTCGCCGGTCTTCATCTCGGCGATGTCGCCCTCGTGGAGAACGATTCCGCCCATCAGCTGGACGTCGAAGAGGCGGATGCCCATCGTCCGTTTGAACGCCTCGCGGACGGCCGCGTACGCCTCGAAGAGGACGTCGTCGAGCGCCTCGCCGTTCTCGACGCGCTGCCGGAACTCGACGGTCTTCGCAGCGAGGTCGGCGTCGGAGAGCTTCTCGAACTGGGGCTCGAGGGAGCCGACGTAGTCCGCCTGGTCGGCGAGCCGCTTGAGCCGGCGACCCTCCCCCATGCGCAGGACCTTCTCGAAGGAGCCGATCTGCTGAACCATGTGCCAAGGGTAGCGACGCTCGGTGCGGCGGGAGGACTCGTCGCCTCCCGCCACCTCGGGCGCGCATCACAAGGCCGAGGCTCGGACCTCCCAGAGGTCGTCGTCGAGCCGTTCCGCGTGGACGACGAACTCGCGTCCCTCCCGTGCGCCGCGCTCCTCGAGGGCCCGGACCGAGCCGAAGACGCGCTCGCCGTCGACGCGCAGCTCACGCTCGTCGCCGGCGTGCGTCACGTCGACCTCGTCGCCCGCCGGCACGTCCTCGAGCCTGAGCACCTCGATCCGCGTCGCCTGTACGGCCCAGAGCGACTCGCCCCGGCGGACGGCACGGGCCCGGTAGGGCGGCGGCACCTCTTCCTCGACCGCGGCGGCGAGCGGCGCGAGCTCGCCGTCGGGCCCTTCCTCGACGAGGAGCGAACCGTCGGGCAGCGCAACGAAGACGGCCTCGTCCCCGTCGAGCCCGGGCGCGTCCGCGAGGACGGTGGCGTCGACCGTCCGCGGGCGCTGGAGCCCGTGGATGCCGGTCTCGAGCAGCGGCGGCCGCGGGTCGAGCGACGGTGCCGCGTCGAGGAGGCCGCCTTCCCGGGCGAGGCGCTCGTGGAGCGGCGGCCGCCGCCGGAACAGCGGCACTAGGGCTCGGTGGCCGCAGCCTCGGCGGCTTCGGCGTCGAGGGCGTGCCGGTCGAAGCGCCTGCGGCGTTCGTTGCGCTTGTCGCGCACGTCGTGGACCTGGCGGATCAGCTTGTCGGTCAGCTCGTCGATCGCGGCCTTCATGTCGCGCGACGCCTCGCGGGCGCGGAGCGTGTGGCCGGGAAGCCGCACGGTCGCCTCGGCGACCTGGCTCTCGGCGATCGACGGGTTCCGTTCGACGGCGAGCTCGACCTCGACGATCGTCGAGTCCTTGAGCTGGCGGTCGAGCTTGCGGAGTTTCCGCTCGGCGTATCCCCGGAGCGTGTCGTTCACGTGGAGGTTCTTCCCTTTGACCTGAAGCTGCATGCTGCCTCCCAGATCGCAGTCTGTTCCGCTGTGGTCCCAGCCTAGTACGGGTGTCTAAGCCGCGCATGTGGCGTTTCGCGGATTCTCTCTCCCCCGTCAGAGCCGGAGCGTGCGGGCGAACGTCACCACCTCGACGCGCCTCGCGCCGGCGGCCCGGAGCGCCGACGCGGCGGCCGAGACAGTGGCGCCGGTCGTGTAGACGTCGTCGAGGAGGACGACGGCCGCCGGGACGGCGCCGGTCGCGCGGAAGCTGCCGGCGACGTTCTGGCGGCGCTCGGCCAACGGGAGCCCGCGCTGGCGCTTCGACGGGCGGGTGCGCACGAGCAGCGGGTCGCAGGGAAGCTCCCACAGCGCGGCGAGGGCCCACGCGAGCCGCTCGACGGGATGGTGGCCGCGCTCGAGCCGGCGGTGCTCGTCCGGAGGCACATACGTGAGGGCACGCGCCGCCGGCACACCGACCCGCTCCGCGACAACGGCCGCCGCGTCGTCGGCGAGCCGGCGCAGGCCGCGCTCCTTCCAGCCGGCGACGAGCACCCGTACCACGGCGTCGTAGGCGACCGCCGCCCGGGCGGACGCGAACGCGAGCCGCCGTCCGGCGCACTCACGGCAGCGACGCACGGGCCACGCGGTCGGGGCTCCGCAGCGTTCGCAGAGCGGCGGCTCGAGTCGCGGCAGCGCCGCCCGGCACGCGGTGCAGAGCTGTGTCCCACCCATCCCGCAGAGGAGGCAGCGCTGGGGCAGGAGCAGGTCGAGCACGCCGTCGACGCTAGCCCGGCGGGTGCGACACGGCTGTGCCGACTTCGTCGCGACGGGGGTGCTAGAGCTCGTAGGCCGCGCGCAGAGGCAGGCCGGCGTAGCCGCGGAACAGGTTGTCGGCCGCGAGCAGTTGATCGTGGTTGCCGATGTCGTGCCAGCTGCCCTCGAAGCGATAGCCGTACACCGGCTGCCGTTCCGCGAGCCAGCCGAGGAAGCTGCCGATGTTGTCGGCGCTTCGCCCCTCGCCGAGATACGGGCCGAGCAGCCGCGCATGCTCGGGCGGCAGGAGGTAGACGACGGTCGCCGCGAGCGTCGAGGGCGGCTCACTCGGCTTCTCGACGAAGTGGACGATCCGGTCGTGCTCGTCGGTGTCGACGATCCCGTAGTGCGTCGCGAGCTCGAGATCGCCGCAGTCGTAGAGCGCGACGGCGCTCGCAGGCGAGGCCTTCGACCGCCACCAGCGGAGGTAGGACGGCAGCGAGAACTCGAACAGGTTGTCGCCGGCGAGGACGAGCAACTCGCCGTCGTCGAGACCCGCGCGCTCGGTCGCGAGCCGGAGATCGCCGACCGCGCCGAGCCGGTCCTCGTTCGAGCTCGTCCCGTCGTCGTGGACGACGATGCCGTGCGGCTCGGCCCAGCGCTCGAAGTCGGGTGCGAAGCGACTGTTCGTGACGAGATGGATGCCGTCCACCTCGTCGAGCTCCTGCACCC
>DATFMW010000115.1:0-2426 GCA_035266765.1 Gaiellaceae bacterium
CCGTCGACCTCGCACCAGCGGGGATTCGGGATCCCGGCCGCGTCGAGGCGCGCGCGCGTCCGTGCCTTGTTCTTCGTGTTCTTCGCGGCCTCGACCGGGATCCCGGGCAACTCGGCGGCGGCCGCGGCGGCAGCGACGGTCACCTCGACGTCGGCCCCCTCGGCGAATACGCCGACAAGCTCGAGGTCGTCGCGGCGGTGCAGCGTCTCGACGAGGCGCACGTGGCCGGCGGCGTCATAGATGTCGAGCACCACCGGCTCGTCAGCGAGCCGCATCGCCGGGGCGTCGGCGCGCGCATCGGTGACGACGGCGAGCAGTCCGAGCGCGTGTGCGGCTTCGACGGCAGGCACCTGGAGGAGGCCGCCGCAGACGATCAGCACGGCCTTACGCGTAGCCACCGATGTCCTCGGCCCAGCGAGCGTACGTCTTCGCGATCGGGCTGACGTAGAACCACACGTAGAGCACCTCGCTGTCGACGCCGGCGACAAGGGGGTGGTCACCGAGCGGCATCACGGCCGCGTCGCCGTTGCGCACGACGGTGACGTCGTCGACGGGCGAGAGGTCGCAGAAAAGTCCCGTGCGCCGCTGCACGCCCCACCCGGTGCGCGGTTTCGTGAAGTAGAGGAACACCTCTTCGAAGAGCGGCGCGTTCGCGGGGTCGGCGTGAAAGTCGTGGTGTGGCCACGACGACCAGCGGCCGACCGGGTTGATCGTCTCGCCGGCCCGGAGGCGCGCGGTCGGGCCGTCGCCGCCGAGGACCTCGCGGACGCTGCGTTCGTAGTAGCCCTCGCCGATCGCGTGCACGTTCACGTCCTCGGGGCGGATCAGCGCCGGCGCGCCAGCGTCCTCGGCGAGGGGCGTGGACACGAGCGCGAGGTCGACCGTGCGCGACGTCGGCACGACCGAGTAGGCGGTGCCGGGCGGCAGCACGAGCGAGGTGGGTAGGCCCGAGAAGACGTCGCGCCGGTCGCCGAGGCCCGCGAAGGCGCGGCGGCCCCAGCTGCCCTCGGCCTCGATCGTGCAGGTGCCGACGAGGATGTGGAGGAGGGTCTCGCGGTCGTCGGTCGTGGCGGAGTAGACGCCGAGTCGGCGGTCGAGGCGAAGACGCCCAACGGAGAGGTCGTGAAGGGGCGCGTTCGCGGGCCCGAGCACAGGCGCGTACCCGACCGGCTCGGCGCAGCGGTGCGCGACGCCCGGCGCGGTCACGAGTTCGGTCGCGATCTCGCGGTCACTCACGGGGCTTCTCCTGTCTCTCGCTTGCGCGCGAACCGGCCCGCCGCCGGTCGGGCGACGCCCCTGAGCGGGGACGACGCCAGCGTGATCGGCGCTCGCCCGTCCGACTTGAGCCGGGGCAGCGGGCGCTCGATTTCCCGGCGCGCTCAGGGAAGGCGCGCGACGACGATCGCCTCCCGGCCGATTCCGTGCTCGGCGAGCGCGCGGTAGAGCGTTCGCCGCAGCGGCGTCAGCCCTGCCTCGTCGAGGACGTGCTCGAACCGTTTGCGGCGCGCGTGGCAGGCGCGGCCGACCTCGTCGTCGCCGACGTATCTGTCGCCCATCAGGAGGAACAGGTCGATGGGGAACGTCGCCTCGCGCAGGCAGACCTCGAAGCCGCAGCGCTCGAGGAGCCGCGCGAGCGACTCGAAGTCGAAGTAGTTGACGTGGTGGGGCGGCGCGAGCCACCAGGGGTCGTAGCCGTCGACGTCGCGCAGGGCCCGCTGGAACGGGCTGTAGTCGTTCGGCGCGACGACGCACACGAGCCCGCCCGGGTCGAGGAGCCCGTGAACGAGGCGCAGGAGGGCCTCCGGGTCGGGGATGTGCTCGAGCACCTCGCTCAGGTGGACGACGTCGTGCCGGCCGAGCGTCGCGGCGGTCGTCTCGTCGAGGAAGTCCTCGACGATCTCCAGCCCGAGGCTGCGGCTGTGCGTGGCTGCCTGCCGTGACGGCTCGACACCGAGCGTCCGCCACCCCCGCTCGGCTCCCGTGCGCAGGAAGAGGCCGGGCCCGGACCCGACGTCGAGAATGCGGCGGCGGTCCGGCGGCAGGAGCTCCTCGAATGTCTCGTAGCGGTCGCCGTAGGCGAGGCGCCACCAGTCCGCGTCCTCGAGGTGGCGCTCGATGTACAGCGGCTTCTCCCGGGAGAAGTACTCCTCCCGGTAGACGTGCTCGAGCTCGGCAGGCGATGGGACCGGAACGACGTGCTTGAACCCGCAGGTCTCGCAGTCGACGACCTCGACGCCCTGGACCGCATCCACGACGGGCCCGGTATGGCGGCCCGGGCTCACGCGAGCAGCCTCTCCGCGATCCGCTCCGCCCCGCGCGCGTCGAGGAGCGACCGGGCGCGCCGGCCCATCGCCGCGAGCAGGCCGGGATCGGCGAGCAGCCCGGCGGCGGCTGCCGCGATCGCCCCCTCCGGGACGAGGTCGTGG
>DATFMW010000116.1:0-2168 GCA_035266765.1 Gaiellaceae bacterium
GAGTCCGCCGTGCTCGGTCGAGTCGACCAGGTTGCGCCGCGTGCGCGGCTCGGAGAACGGATGCGAGCCTTCGTCTCGAGCGCGTCCACGGGGAGATCGGGTACCGACGCCGAAGCGACGACGGACCTGAGAAAGTGAATAGCGTTACGCCGAACGACGGGAGGCGATGAGAACACCGTGCACGCGGTTGTCCTACTGAAGGAGATCCTCGACTGGGAGCTTCCGGCGAGCCGGTTCCGGGTCGACGCCGAGGCCAAGCGGCCCGCGGCGGACCTCGGCCCGACGCTCCTCGGGCCGTTCGAGCAGAACGCGCTCGAGCTGGCGCTGAAGCTGCGCGACGGCGGTGCGGTCGACCGGATCACGGCCGTGCTCGCGGGGCCCGGTGACTCCGTCGACGCCCTCCGGAAGGCCCTCGCGCTGCGCTGCGACGAGGCGGTCCACGTCGTCTGGGACGGCATCGACACCGCGGATCCGTCCCAGGTCGCGGAGCTCCTCGTCGCCGCGATCCGCCGGCTCGACGCGCCCGAGCTCGTGCTCGCGGGCCGCCAGGCGGGCGACTGGGATCACGGCCAGGTCGGCTACCTCGTCGCGGAGCGTCTCGGCTGGGCTGCGGCCGGGCTCGTGCTCCAGGCCGAGCAGAGTGGCGACCGGCTCCTCGTTCGCCGGGCCGCCGTCGGCGGCGTCGAGCAGCTCGCCGTCCGTCCTCCCGCCGTCCTCACGGTCACCAGCGACCCGTCGCTCGTGCTCCGAATGGGGAGCGTGATGGATCGAATGGCCGCGAACAAGAAGCCGATCGAGCGCTGGACGACGGAGGAGCTCGGGCTCACCGCCGACCGGCTCGCAGCCGCGAGCCGGCTCCGGCTCGAGCGCGTGTGGGTGCCGGAGGTCGAACGGCGCTGCGAGGTCATCGACGGGGATGACCCGGGCGAGGTCGCCGCCACGGTGTTGGCGCGTCTCGAGGAGCTGAAGCTGTTGACGAGGTCGGCGTGATCGTCGTCGCGACCTGGGACGAGCAGGAGCTCGGCGCCGCTGCGCGCGAGGCGCTCGGCGCGGCCGCACAGCTCGCCGGCGCGCTCGGGGAGGACGTCGCGCTCGTCTGTCTCGGCGGCGACGGCTCGGGCCCGGCGGCGGAGGCCGGCACCCACGGCGCGGCCCAGGCCGTCGTCGTCGAGGGAGCGGTCGGCGCCGAGGGCGCGCTCGCCGCGCTCGCGGAGGTGGCAGGGGAACTCGGCGCGCGGGCGGTGCTCCTGCCCTCGGACGACCGGACGGCGGAGATCGCGCCGCGGCTCGCGGAGCGGCTCGGCGGCACCGCCGTCACGCAGACGGTGGGGCTGGAGATCTCCGACGGGCGGCCGCTCTGGACGCGCGCCGCCTACGGCGGCAAAGCGCTCGCGGCGGTCGCCGCGGTCGCGGAGCCGGTCGTCGCGACGCTCCGGCGGGGTGCCTTTGCGGCGGCGCAGGCCGGCGCCGGGACCGCCGAGATCTCGACGCGTGGAGCTCCGGCGACGAACGGCACTGTCGAGCTGGTCGGCATGGAGCCGGCGGCCTCCGGCGCGTCGCTCGAGGACGCCAAGGTCATCGTGTCGGGCGGTGCGGGCCTCGGCGGCGCGGAGGCGTTCGGGCCGCTCGAGGAGCTCGCGAGCCTGCTCGGCGGCGCGGTCGGCGCCTCGCTCGCCGCGGTCGACGCGGGCTGGGCCTCCGCCGAGCGCCAGGTCGGCCTGACCGGCAAGACCGTCAGCCCCGACGTCTATTTCGCCCTCGGGATCTCCGGAGCGAGCCAGCACCTGGCGGGGATCGGCGGCGCGAAGGCCGTCGTCGCCGTGAACACCGACCCGGACGCGCCGATCTTCAACACGGCACGACTCGGCGTCGTGATGGACTGCCACACGTTCGTCAGCGCGATGCTCGAGCGGCTCCGGAGCACCCAGTAGCCGCGTGAGCGCGATCCTCGCTGCGACCCCGACGCGGCAGGTCCACTGGGACATCGGCGTCGGGCTCGTCGCCTTCATGTACGCAAGCATGGGCGTCGCCCTGCTCGTGTTCGGGTACGGCGTCTGGCGGCGCGTGCGCGTCTGGCGGCTCGGCCGGCGCGTCGTCGTGTGGGACCGGCCGTGGCTCCGCCTGCGCCGCATGCTCGCGGCCGTCGCGCAGGCGACCGTGCTCCGGGC
>DATFMW010000117.1:0-2269 GCA_035266765.1 Gaiellaceae bacterium
CGGCGAGCAGCGGTGGTCCAGGGCCGGGCGACGATCGTGACCGGTGCCGCCAATTGTCCCTGGCACGGGTCGATCGCCTCGGCCCGTACGGAGTGCGAGCAGACCATTCACGCGGTCAGCGGCATCCGCCCTCAAAAAGAGCAGGACGGAGCACGTGTTCCGTCGGCGCGAGCACGTACAGCACGTGCACGACGAGCCAGTGATCCGCCTCCGCTCGCAGGCGAGCTGAGCGCCTCCCGGAGATGGGTAGGGTGCGGCGCGGATGCTCACGGCGCACCACACCGTCGCGTTTCTCGTCCTGGCGGCCACGTTCGGCGCCGCCGCGGTCGGGGCGGTCGCCTACTACCGGCACCGCGAGCCGCGCGGGGTCGTCACGCACCTGCTCGCGCTTGCGCAGACGCTCCTCGTCGCCCAGGTCGGGCTCGGACTCCTGCTCCTCTCCGAGCACCGGCGCGCACCGCAACACCTGCACTACCTGTACGGGACGCTCGCGCTGCTGGCCGCCCTGTCTCCGTGGATGTACGCGCCGGCCGATCGGCGTAGGCGGCTCGCGTGGTTCGCCGGGGCTACCCTGGTCGCAGGCGCCCTCGCGGTGAGGGCGTACATGACAGGAACCGGATGAGCTTCTTCTCGCGCCTCAACCCGACCGTTCGCGGACTCCTGATCCTGGCGGCGATCGCGGGCGTGATCGTCGTCCTCCAACTCGAGGCGACGCTCGTGGCGCTGCTGATCCTCGCCCGCGTCGCGTTCCTGCTCGCGATCGCGTTCTTCATCTATCTGATCTGGCGGGAGCGGCGGGAGGAGATCTCCGCGTGGTCGACCCGGGCGCGGGTCGTCTTCTACGGCGCGGCCGCGCTCGCCATCGCCGATCTCGGCGCGGAGTGGTACGGCGGCTCGCACGGCCTCCAGGTGCTCGCGTTCGTCGGCGTGCTCGCCGGCAGCGGGTTCGCGATGTGGCGCACCTGGCGCGACCAGCACACGTACCGCTAGATGGTTGATGCGACGAGATCGTCCGTTCCGGGGCGTGGGCTGGTGCGTCTGGGGCGCCGCGGCGGGCGCTCGCCGCTGCTGGTGGCAGCGGTGAGCGGTCGACGGGGCGAAGCGCCGGCCCGTCGGAGGCTGGCTCCGCCGGCCATAGAGGGGCCGAAGCGTCCCAGGCGTCCCAGACTGCGCAGCCGGACGCGCGCGATCGTGGCATCAACCATCTAGGCCGGGTTGCGCCTCGCCGTCCTCGCCCGCCGGCCGGGCTTCACCGTGCTCGTCGGGGCCGTCGCGATCGCGTTCTCCGCCATTCTCTTCCGGCTCGCGCACGTCTCGCCCTCGACCGGCGCCTTCTTCCGCTGCTTCTGGGCGCTGCCCGCACTCTGGCTCGTCGCGCGCTGGGAGCGCCGGCGCTGGGGCCCGAGAGCGCGCCGCAGCCGCTTCTACGCGGGAGCCGCCGGGCTCTTGTTCGCGGCCGACCTGATCCTCTGGCACAACGCGATCGACCAGGTCGGCGCCGGGCTGGGCACCGTGCTCGCGAACACGCAGGTGGTGCTCGTCGGGCTCGTCGCCTGGCTGCTCCTCGGCGAGACCCTGCGGCGGCCGTCGCTCGCCGCGATCCCCGTCGTCGCGGCCGGCGTCGTGCTCGTGTCGGGCGTGCTCGAGCAGGGCGCCTACGGCTCCAACCCCGGGCTCGGCGTCGTCTACGGGGTCGGCACGGGAATCGCGTACACCAGCTTCCTGCTCGTGCTGCGGCAGGGCCAGGCCGGCGTCGTCGGCCCGGCGGGGCCGCTTCTCGACGCGACGCTCGTCAGCACCGCCGTCTGCGCGCTCGCCGGGTGGGCGATCGGCGACCTCGATCTCACGCCGTCGCTGGCCGCAACCGGCTGGCTCGTCCTGCTCGCGCTGCTCGCCCAGGTGCTCGGCTGGCTGCTGATCGCGATCTCGCTGCCGCGGCTCCCTGCCGTCGTCACCTCCGTCTCGCTGACGCTGCAGCCGGTCTGCTCGGTGCTGTTCGCCGCGCTCATCCTCGGCGAGTCGCCGTCCGGGCTCCAGCTCGCGGGCGCGGCGGCGATCGTCGCCGGGCTCGTGATCGCGTCGCTCGGCCGCCGGCAGCCGGTGGCCGGGCCGGAGCTCGCGGGTTAGGAAGCGGCTAGGCCTCGACGCGTGACGCGGCGCCGTCGAGGGCGTCGAGCGCGTCGCGGACCGGCACGTGCCGGCCGACGAAGATCGGCGTGTCCCGCTCGGTGTAGCTCGACGCCTCGCTGTCGCGCAGGCGGAGCATCAG
>DATFMW010000118.1:0-7575 GCA_035266765.1 Gaiellaceae bacterium
AAGCGGCTGCTCGCGTTCCACTCGATCGAGAACGTCGGGATCATCGTGCTCGGCCTCGGCGCGTGCCTGCTGCTCCGCGCACGCGGGGACGACCTCTGGGCCTCGCTCGCGCTCGCCGCGGCGTTGCTGCACACGCTCAACCACGCCGTCTTCAAGGCACTGCTGTTCCTCGGCGCCGGCGCGTTCGAGCGCGCGGTCGGCTCGCTCGAGCTCGACCGGCTCGGCGGGCTGCTGCGGCGGATGCCGTGGACGGGCGGCGCGTTCCTCGTCGGGGCGGCGGCGATCGCGGGCCTGCCGCCGCTGAACGGCTTCGCCTCGGAATGGCTCACGCTTCAGGCGCTCCTGCACGTGCCCGCCGCCGGCCGGACCGGGGACGGGATCGCCGGCGCGCTCGCGCTCGGAGCGCTCGGAGCGACCGCCGCGCTCGCCGTGCTCTGCTTCGTCAAGGTCGTCGGGCTCGTCCTGCTCGGACCACCGCGGCGCGACGCCGTCGCGCGCGCGGTCGAGGGGCCGCTGCCGCTGCGCGCCGGGATCGTCGCGCTCGCCGCCGTCTGCGTCGTGCTCGGCGTCGCGCCGGGCCTGCTCGTGGGCCGGCTCGCGGCGCTCGCACCCTGGGCCACGACGGCGTCGACCGGGCTCTCCCTCCGTCTGCCCGGCACCGGCTCGCTCCCGACCGCGGGGCTCGCGATCGCGATCGGCGCGGTCGCGGTCGCGTTCTTCCTGCTGCGCGGCCGCCGTGTCGCCGCACCCGCGCCGACCTGGGCGTGCGGGCAGCTCGTCGAGCCGCAGCTCGGCTGGACGAGCGCCGGCTTCACGAAGCCGCTGCGGCTCGGGCTCGAGGCGATCCTGCGCCCCGAGCGTGAGATCGCCGTGACCGTCCGCGGCGGCGTCGTGCAGGAGGTCGCCTACAGCGGCCGCGTCCCGCAGCTGCTCGACGAGCGGCTCTACCGGCCGCTCGTCCGGACGGCGCTCACCGCCGCCCACCACTCGCGCCGGCTCCAGACCGGCCGGGTCGGCACCTACGTCGCGTACCTGATCGGGCTCGTGCTCGTCCTGCTCGCGGCCGCGAAGGCGGGCATCGTCGGATGAATGCCGCCTCGCTCGCGGTGCAGCTCGTGGGCGGGCTCGTGCTCGCACCGCTCCTGCCCGGGCTCGTCCAGCACTGGAAGGCGCGCCTCCAGGGCCGGCGCGGGCCGACGCCGCTCCAGCCGTACCGCGAGCTGCGACGGTTGTGGGGGAAGAGCGCCGTCGCACCGGAGGGCACGGGGCCCGTCTACCGCGCGGCGCCGGCGATCGCAGCGGCGAGCATCGCCGTCGCCGTGCTGCTCGTGCCCGTCTCCTCGCATGCGCCCGGCCTCGGCGTCGGCCATGACCTGCTCGCGTTCGCCGGCCTCCTCGCGCTCGGGCGCTTCGCGGTCGCCGCCGCCTCGTGGGACACGGCGAGCGGCTTCGCGCTCATGGGCGCGAGCCGCGACCTGACGATCGCCGTCTCGGTCGAGGGCACGCTCATCCTCTCGGCCGCGGTCGCGGCACTCGTCGCCGGGACGACGAACCTCGCCGCGGTGATCGCCGGTACCGCCGGCAGCGACGCCTGGTCGAGCCCCGTGTTGCCGCTGGGCGCGGTCGCGTTCGCTCTCGTCGCGGTCGCCGAGGTCGGCCGCCAGCCCGTCGACAACCCCGACACGCACCTCGAGCTGACGATGATCCACGAGGGCCCGCTGCTCGAGTACGCGGGCCGCGACCTCGCGCTGCTCCAGTGGGCCGCCGCGGTCCGGCACTGGCTCGTGCTCGTGCTGCTCGCGCAGGTGTTCCTGCCCCACCTCCGGGAGCCGTGGGCTCAGCTCGCGCTGCTCCCCGTCGTGCTCGTCGCGCTCTGCGGCGCGCTCGCGCTGACCGAGACGCTCGTCGCGAAGATGCGGATCCTGCTCGTGCCGCGGCTCCTGGCAGTCGGCGGCGCGGCTGCGCTCCTCGGGATCGCAACCTGGCTGGTGCGGATCCCGTGAACGGCGGCGTCGTCTGGCTGCTCGTCGCGCTCGGGCTCGGGGTCGTCGTCGTGCGCCGCCGCTCGGTCGCGGTCGCGCTCGTGACCGTGCAGGCGCTCGTGCTCGCGGTGACGACGATCGACGCGCCGACCGCGGGCAAGGTCACCTCGGCGGCGGCGCTCGCCGTGCGCGCGGTGGCGCTCGCGACGCTCTTCTTCCTCGTCGTCTCCCGCACGCGCGAGCCGCGGCCGGTGCGCGCCGGGATCGCCCCGCTCGCGCGTGCCGGCGTCGCGATCGCGTTCGCGCTCGCGCTCGCGTGGCTCGTGCCGACGATCGGGCTCGACTCGCGCAACGCCGAGCGCGGCGTGCTCGCGCTCGTCGCGTTCGGTGCGGTGACCGTGGCGACGCGGCGGGCGACCCTCTTCCACGTGCTCGGGATCGTCCTCGCCGAGAACGGGCTCGCACTCGCCGCGCTCCAGCTGCCCGGCCGGGGCTCGTCGATCGCGATCGAGCTCGGCGTGGCCCTCGACCTGACGCTCGTGGCGCTCGTCGCGGCCGTCTTCCACGAGCGGATCTTCGCCGAGTTCGGCGCCGGCGACTCGGCCGCCCTGCGGAGCCTCCGTGATTAGTGGTCGCGTCCGCAGGTCAGGTTGTCTTCCCGGCCGGCTGCAAACGCGTCGGATGCCGGCGTCCTCAGGCGCCCCGATAGCTTCGGCTATCGGGGCTCCCTGCGTCCTTGGCCTCCTCGGTTTTCGCTCGGCCGGAAAGGAACGAACCTACGGACACGACCACTAGCCGGGAAGCCCTTGCGCTCGCCGTCGTCGCCGGGCCGGTGCTCGCGGCGCTCGCCGTCGCAGCCGCGCCCGCGCGGTTCGTCTCCCGCGTCGCGACGGTGGGGGCACTCGTCTCGGCGGCGGCCGCAGGCGCGCTCACGGTGCTCGTGCTCGTGGAGCCGGGACGGACGCTCGTCGAGGCGTGGCTCGTGGTCGACGCCGCCGGCGCGCTACTCGTCGGCGTGATCGGCGCAGTCGGGCTCGCGAGCGCCCTCGTCTCCCCCGCCTACCTCGCCGGCGCCTCGACCGGGATCGTGCGGGTTACGCGCCGGCCGCGCACCTACTACGCGCTTCTCTTCGGGTTCTGGGCCGTGCTCGCGGCCGTCCCGCTCGTCGGGAACCTCGGCGGCGCCTGGCTGCTCGTGGAGGCGACGACCGCGGTCTCCGCGCTGCTCGTCGGCTTCAGCGGCCGGCCGCGCGCGCTCGAGGCGGGCTGGAAGTACCTGATCCTCACCTCGCTCGGGCTCGGCATCGCGCTGCTCGGGATCGTCGTGCTCGCCGCCGCGTCGGGCCACGGCGGCCTCGACGCGCTCGCCTGGCGCGACCTCGGAGCGGTGCGCGCAAGCCACAACGCCGTGCTCGTCGCGTACCTGCTGATCCTCGCCGGGCTCGCCTCGAAGATCGGCTGGGCACCCGTCCACAACTGGCTGCCCGATGCGCACTCCGAGGCCCCCGCGCCCGTGTCGGCGCTGCTCTCGGCGGCGCTCCTGCCCGCGGTGCTGCTCGTCGCCTGGCGGACGAGCCACGCACTCGCGCCCGTGCTCGGCGGCAGGGCCGCGGGATCCGTGCTCGTCGCGTTCGGCCTCGTCTCGCTCGCGGTCGCCGTGCCGTTCCTCTGGCGGCCGCTGCCGTGGAAGCGGCTGCTCGCGTACTCGAGCCTCGAGCACATGGGCGTGCTCGCGCTCGGGATCGGCTTCGGCACGCCGCTCGCGCTCGCCGGGGTCGCGATCCACGTCGCCGGCCATGCCCTCGCCAAGGCACTCGGCTTCTACGCGGCGACGCCGCTGCTCGGGCACGAGCCGCGCGCCGCCGAGAACGCCGTGCGCGGGATCGGCCGGTCGCAACCGCGCCTCGGCGCGGTGCTCGGGATCTCGCTCGGCGCCCTCTCCGGGCTGCCGCCGTCGCCGCTCTTCGCGAGCGAGGTGCTGATCGTCGCCGGCGGATTCGCCGCGCACCGCCCCTGGGCAGCGGCGGCTGCGGCGGCCCTGCTCGCACTCGGCTTCCTCGGCCTCGCCCAGGCGCTGCTCGAGCTCACTGCGGGTCAGGGCCGGCAGCGTGACCGCACGACCGCGCCCGGGCTCCGCGGCGTCGTCGTCCTCGCCGGGATCACGCTCGCGTGCCTTCTCGGCCTGACCGCCGCGGCGCTCTGGCTGCCGGGCAGCGAGCTCGCGCAGGCGCTCGTCAGGGGGATCCGGTGAGCGAGGGCTACCGCGCGGCCGTAGACGAGGCGGTCGCCGTCGGGCACCGCGTCATCGGCCTGCACGCCTCGGAGAACGGCGCGGTCGTCCGGGCAGCGCTGCTGGCGCCCGACGGCACGGTCTCGCTCGAGACCGCGGCCGCCGAGAACGGGCGCGTGCCGAGCCTCGTCGACGTCGCGCCCGCCGTGGCCTGGGACGAGCGCGAGGCGGCCGACCTCTACGGGCTCCGCTTCGACGGGCACGAGCCGCTGCGGCCGCTCGTCGACCACGATCTCGACCTCGGCCGCTGGACGGTTCCCGTCCGCGGCCACGACGCCTACCAGGTCGCGGTCGGCCCGATCCACGCCGGCGTGATCGAGTCGGGCCACTTCCGCTTCCACGTCGTCGGCGACCGGATCCTCCACCTCGACGCCCGCCTCTTCTACAAGCATCGCGGGCTCGAGCGCGCCGCCGAGGGACGGCCGCTCGCCGAGGGGCTGGCCTACGCGCAGCGGGCCTGCGCGGCGTGCGCGGTCTCGAACTCGCTCGCCTATGCGCACGCCTGCGAGGATGCGACCGGCCTCGCGCCGCCGGCGGAGCTCGCCCGCGCCCGGACCGTGCTGCTCGAGCTCGAGCGCGTCTGGAGCCACCTGAACGACGTCTCCGCGATCTGCGCGGGCGTCGGCCTCGCCGCCGGGAGCACGCGCTTCGCGGCGCTCACCGAGCGCGCGCGGCGCCTGAACGAGGCGCTGACGGGCCACCGCTTCCTCTTCGGCTCGGTGCAGGTCGGCGGCAGCGCACTCGTCGTCGGCGCGGCCGCCGCGGCGGCCGCGCGGGCCGAGCTCACATCGTTCGAGGAGGAGGCCCGGAGCGGGCTGCGCGAGCTGCGGTTCAACGCCTCGTTCGCCGACCGGCTGCCCGGCGTGGGCGTCGTGACGGCCGCGGACGCCCGTGCTCTCGGCGCGACCGGGCCGGCGGCGCGGGCAAGCGGGCTCGCCGAGGACGCGCGCGCGACCGACGGGCGTTTCGCCTACGCGGGCTTCGTTCCGGCCGTGCCGATCGCGGCCTCGGGCGATGTCGAGGCGCGGCTCGAGCAGCGCGGGCTCGAGCTCCGGCAGTCGCTCGCGCTCCTCGACGACCTGCTCGCCGGGCCGCTCGAGCCCTGCGCCGCCGAGCCCGGCGGCGAGCCCGGGCCGATCGGCATCGGCCGGGTCGAGAGCCCGCGCGGGGCGACCCTGTGCATCGTCGAGCGGAGTGGCGACCGCGTCGACCGGCTGCGCCTCCGCACCGGCTCCTATGCGAACTGGCCCGTCGTCGCGCACGCCGCGGCCGGCAACCTCGTGCCCGACTTTCCGCTGATCAACAAGAGCTTCGAGCTCTGCTACGCCTGCGCCGACCGCTGATGCTGACGCTCCTCCGCGACCTCCGCCGCCTGCGCCGCTCGCTCGCCGTTCCTGCCCCCGACCGGGCGCGAAGCCTCGCGGTCCGTCACGTCGACGCGGGCTCGTGCAACGGCTGCGAGCACGAGCTGACGCTCGCCGCAGGCCCGCACTACGACCTCGGACGGTTCGGCTTCGGCGTCGTCGCCTCGCCCCGGCACGCCGACGTCCTGCTCGTCACCGGCACGGTGACGACGCGGATGCGCGGGCCACTTCTCGCCGCGTACGCCGCCATGCCGGAGCCGCGCCGCGTTATCGCGCTCGGCGCCTGCGCGCTCGGCTGCGACCTGCTCGGTCTCGCCTCGGAGCTCGTCGGCCCGGTCGAAGACGTGCTTCCGGTCGACCTGCGCGTTCCCGGCTGCCCGCCGCGCCCGGAGGCGATCGCCGCCGCGCTCGTCGAGCTCTGCGACCGCGCCGGCTAGCCGGTGTGGGTGCGAAGCCAGGCGGCGAGGTCGCGGAAGACGGCGGGGAGAAAGCCCGGCGAGGCCACCTCCTCGGCGATCAGCCCGTGCGCGGTGCGACGGAGCGAGTGCGCGCCGCCGGAGTACACGCGGACCGTGAAGTCATGGGCGCCGGTAGCCGTGATCGCGGCGAGGTTGGCGACGCTCTCGGCGGTGTTCACCCGCTTGTCGACTGAGCCGAGCTGCCAGAGCACGGGGATGCGCAGCGAGGCGAGCGCGGGCCGCGGGTCGTAGCCGCCGTCAGCCGTGACGGCGAGGCGGGCCGCGATCGCCGCGTCGTCCGGCGGCGGGTCGAGCGCGCCCTCGCGCGTGAGCGAGGCGTAGGCGGCCTGCCGGGCGACGCTCATCGCGGGGCCCGACTGGATCGCGGCGAAACGCACGGCCGGCGATGCTGCGGCGGCGATCGCGATCGTCCAGCCGGCCTGGCTGCCGCCCGCGAGCCCGATCCGGTGCGGGTCGATCGACGGTTGCCGCCGAAGCCAGGCGACACCGGCAAGCGCGTCGGTCGCGAGCGCGCGCAGGTTCGCCTCGGTCGCGGCGCGGATGTAGCGCCCGCCCGAGGCGCCGACGCCGCGCTTGTCCGCGGTGAGGACGGCGAAGCCGTGCGCGGCGTAGAAGGTCGCCCAGAGGGCGTACGTGTCACGGGTCGCGCGCACCGAGCCCGGAACGATCACGATCGCCGGGAACGGGCCGCGGCCCGCCGGGAGCAGCAGCCTGCCCTCGATGCGGACGGCTCCGCTCGCGAACGACGCGGGCCGCACCGCGAGCGCCAGGCGACGCCCCGCGCGCCCGTCCACGCGGATCCGCCCGTCCTGCACCAGCTGGACGCGGACGCGCACGGGAGCGGTGACGGCGACACCGGGCCCGCCCACGAGCACGCTCGACGAGCGCTGCACGAGCCGCCGGAGCGCCCCCGTCCGGTAGTCGACGAGCCGCAGCCCGCGCCCGTCCGGGACGAGCGCGACAAGACCGCCGCCCGCGAGCCGGTACGCACCGGACGCTGCGGCGGGCGAGGACGCGGCGCCGGCGGCCACGGTGCAGAGCCCGGCAGCCGCGACGGCGGCGATCGCCCGAGCGAGCTTCACAGCCCCAGGCTACTGCCCGTCCGGCGATGATCCGCACGTGATCCTCGCGCTCGACCAGGGCACGACCGGGACGACGGGTCTCGTCGTCGGCGACGGCCTCGAGGTACTCGGCCGGGCCGCGGTCCCCGTCGCGGTCGCGACGCCGCGGCCGGGCTGGGTCGAGCAGGACCCCGAGGAGCTGTGGCGGAGCGTCGAGACGGCGGCGGCGGCGGCGCTCGCCGACGCGGGCGTCGCGCCCCGCGACGTCGAGGCGATCGGGATCGCGAACCAGCGTGAGACGACGATCGTCTGGGAACGTCGCACCGGTCGGCCGGTGGCGCCCGCGATCGTCTGGCAGGACCGGCGGACCGCGGAGCGCTGCCGCGAGCTGCCCGCGGA
>DATFMW010000119.1:0-2991 GCA_035266765.1 Gaiellaceae bacterium
ACGGCGCCGTTCCGGCGGTGCGGATCGCGTTTTCGACCAGCTCGTCCGGCACCGGCTCCGTCGAGAACATCCGCACCGACCGGCGCGCCTGCATGCGCGCGAGGAACTCGCGCGAGCGGCGGAGCGCCTCCTCGGGTGCGAGCCGCTCGTACGGGAGGGGAACCGGGGCGTCCACGCCCCGGACGCTACGCGGTCCGCCCCGGCGACCGCACGTGTGATATTTGATTTTTTACGGGTCGAGTCCTAGAGTCGGCGGTTCGTCGAGTCGTCGAGAGGAGGGTGCGCGCTGAGCGACTACTCGGATCTCGAAGTCGCCCCCGAGGTCGTCCTCGTCCGCGGCCTGCTCGACGCCGACAGCGCCTTCGCCGACGCCATCGAGGTGCCGGGCGCGGACCCGGAGAGCTTCAAGTACGCGATGCGCACGTTCGCGACCGGCGTCGTGATCGTGACCGTCGAGCAGGGCGGGCGGCTGTCCGGGCTGACGATCAACTCCTGCTGCTCGATCTCGACGAGCCCGCCGCAGATCCTGATCTCGCTCGCCCACGGCGCGAGCTGCCGGGAGCCGCTGCTCGCGAGCGGTCGCTTCGGCGTCTCGATCCTCGCCGCGGAGCAGCGCGAGCTCGCGGAGCTCGGGGCCGTGCCCGGCGGCCCCAAGGTCGTCGACGTCTTCTGCGAACGCTCCGACGATGCCGGCACGGCCCGGATCGCCGGCGCGCTCGCCCACCTCGACTGCTCGGTCGCGAAGACGTTCGAGGTCAGCGACCACACCCTCGTGATCGGCGCCGTCGAGTGCGCGATCGTCGGCCGCGGCGCCGAGGCGCCGGGCGAGCCGCTCCTCTACTTCGACCGGACATTCCGCCGCCTCGGCGACCCCCTCTAGCCCCACGAAAGCGAGGACGCGCATGAAGTTCAGCATCTACTCGGAGCTCCAGAGCTGGCCCGGCAAGCCCGAGTCCCAGCTCTACGGCGAGGTGCGGGAACAGATCGAGAACGCCGACCGGCTCGGCTACGACGCCTACGCCGCCGTCGAGCACCTGTTCTTCCCGAAGTTCTCGGCCTCGGCGAACGTGTTCGGGCTCTTCGGGATGGCCGCCGCCCGGACGAGCCAGATCAAGTTCCGGTCGATGCTCCACATCCTCCCGTACCACAACCCGCTCGTCCTGGCCGCGATGATCCACCAGTTCTCGCTGATGACGAACGGGCGCTACGAGTTCGGCGTCGGCCGCGGCCACGGCTGGATCCCGCTCCCCGCCGGGCTGCCGCTCGACGAGACGTCGCGGCCGCGCTACGAGGAGGCGCTCGACCTGTTCATCGAGGCGCTGCACAACGATACGGTCACGTTCCACGGCGACTACTGGAACGTCGACGAGAGCCACATCGTCCCGTTCAGCGGCCACCGCTTCCGCGTCATCCTCGGCGGCACCTCCGACAAGACATATGACCTCGCCGCGAAGCACGGCTGGGGTGTCGCCGTGCCGCCGCTCCTCCCGTACGCGGCGCTCAAGGACCAGCTCGACCTGTACCGGTCCAAGTGCGCCGACTACGGCACCACGCCGGACATCGTCTGGATCCACGCCTGCTACATCGACGACGACCGCGAGCTCGCGAAGCGCGAGGCGGAGAAGCACATGCGCGGCTTCCTCGCCGGCAACGCCTCGCCGCTCACCGACTTCGCGCCGCCGCCGACCGACAAGCTGAATGCGGCCGGCTACGGGTTCTACGCGTCCGGGATCATGGAGAAGCTCGCCGCGACCCCGTACGACGAGATGATCGCCGGCGACATCGTCTGGGTCGGGACGCCCGACGACGTGACCGAGCGGATCCGCGAGACGATCGACGTCTGCGAAGGGCTCACCGAGATCGCGATCACGACGAACCCGGGCGGCGTCGAGCACTGGAAGGCGATCAAGGCACAGGAGCTCTTCGCGAAGCACGTGATGCCTGCGTTCGCCTGAGCGAGCCACCTGGCGGCGGCTCGCTCTGTTCCCGTCGCACCTGCCCGCCTGAGCGGGTCGCCTGCGGCGGCTCGCTCTGTTCCCTTCGCACCGCTCCGCTTTTCTGCTCGGGAACGGCGTCTGATGTGGGACGGCGTCCGGAAGCAGGCGTGCGCGCGCCGTCCCCGAGCGCGGTCGGGGACGGCCGAGAGCCTTCAGGCCGGCAGGCTACGCGTAGCCGCGCACCCGCCAGTACGCGATCGCGATGCTCGCGCCGGCGACGACGAGGAGCCCGATCACGCCGCCGTAGCCGAGCTTCCCGTACGCGGCGTGGCCGCGGCCCCAGCGGGCGTACGCGAGCGTGACGAGGATGCCGCCGACGAGCCCGCCGATGTGGCCGCCCCACGAGATGTTCGGGATCGTGAAGCTGAGCACGAGGTTGATCACGATCCAGGTCATCGCGTTCCCCGTCAGCCGCCCGGTCGCCTGCCATTCGAGAATCAGCATCGCGCCGAGGATCCCGAAGATCGCGCCGGAGGCCCCCAGCGTCGGGGTCAACGGCGTCTGGAGCAGCGCGGCCGCCGAGCCGGCGAGCCCGGCGACGAAGTAGAGCCCGAGGTAGCGCGCCCGCCCGAGGTACTGCTCGATCGGCCCGCCGATCCACCAGAGCGCAAGCATGTTGAACCCGATGTGGAGGAGGTTCTCGTGCAGGAACGCCGAGGTGATCAGGCGCCACCAGTCGCCGTGGGCGACGAAGGGGCCGTAGAGCACCGTCTTCTCGTAGAACGACCCGTTCCGGTAGATCGAAGCGCCGGGGTTCGTGATCCCGCCGCCCTGTGAGGCGCCGATCAGGTAGATGGCCACGTTGGCCGCGATCAGCAGCTTCGTCACGAGCGCCTCGGTGCCGCCGAGCCGCGTCTGCGGCGCGCGGACGACGACACGACCGCCGAGGGCCTTCGCCGCAGGCCGGCGCCCGCCCGCGTGCTCGGGGCAGCGCAGCCCGACCGCGGCGGGCGTCATGCACTCGGTGCAGATCGGGCGCCCGCACTCGGAACAC
>DATFMW010000120.1:0-2145 GCA_035266765.1 Gaiellaceae bacterium
GGATGGAGGCCGCCGTTGAAGAACTCGTCCACCGACTTGAGCGTCAGCGAGCCGAGGTCGTCGAGCTTCGTGACGCGCCCGAGATGGAAGAGCGCGTCGCCGTGGATCACGTCCGCCACCCACCAGAGCGCACCGCCGAGCGCGAGGCCGGCGATCGTCAGGAGCCCGCGACCGCGCGGCACCGCCTCCCGACTCCCGTTCCGCGACCGCAGCGAGAACGGGAACGCGACGGCGGCCGCGCCGAGGACGAGGCCGAGGGTCAGATCGAGCGAGCCGCGCAGCTGGATCGTGATCGCGAGGGCCGCGCCGACGAGCGCGCCCGACCAGGCGAGCGCGGGCGCGGCGCCGCGCAGGCCGAGCGCGCGCGAGATCAGCCGGCCGGGCAGGAGAACCACGAGCGTCGCGGCGGCGAGCCGCAGCCACAGGCCGAAACCGTCACCGGCGGGGAGCAGCCGCGCGATCCCGAGGAGCGGCACGGCCAGCAGCAGCGGCGGCACGCGAAACACCCGGACGCTCATCCACGCCCCTCGCCGTCGCCGGCTCCCGGCGAGCGAAGCCCGCCTCCGCCGCCGACCGACGCCTCCCGAGAGGCGCGGATGTCTCGCGCCGACGAGATCACGTCGATCATCCGAGCAGCCTCTCGACCGGGCCGGACGCGAGCCACGCCGCCGCCTCGCGGTACGACCGGCCGCGCGCGCCGCGGAAGGCGAGGCCGCGCAGCCGCAGCGACACGGCCAGCAGCCGGCGAGCCCGCTCGGCGTACGCGGCGCCACGGTGCTTCGCGAGGAAGCGGAGGTGCCCCTTGACCTGCTCGACGAAGAGGCGGCCGCCGTGCGCTGCGCCGAGGACGTGCGTCGCCCCGGCGCCCGGAACGAAGAGCACCTTCCAGCCGGCGCGCACGAACCGGTAGCACCAGTCCGTCTCCTCGCTGAAGAGGAAGAACGCGTCGTCGGCCGGCCCCACCTCGTCGATCGCGGCGCGGCGGACGAGCAGCACCGCGCCCATCAGGAACTCCGCCTCCCGCTCGGCGTCGTGGGCGAAGCCGGCCGCGTAGAAGCCGTTCAGGAGCTCCGACCCGGGCGCGAGCTTGCGCAGGAACAGGTACTCGGTCGCGAGCCGCCAGAGCGTCGGGAAGCCGCGGACCGAGCGCTGGAGCGTGCCGTCGGGGTTGCGCAGGCGCGGGCCGACGACGGCCGCCTCCGGGTGCGCATCGGCGTGGGCGACGAGCGAGGCGAGGGCGCCCTCGTCGAGCCAGGCATCGGCGTTCAGCAGGAGCACGTAGCGGCCCGAGGTGTGGGCGATACCGGTGTTCCAGCCGTACGCGAGACCGCGGTTCTCCTCCTCGACGAGGGTCACGTCCGGGAACCGCTCGCGAACGAGGTCGACGGTGCCGTCGGTCGAGCCGTGGTCGACGACGACGGTCTCGACGCCGCGCACGCTCTCGAGGCAGCGCTCGAGCCACGGCGCCGCGTTGTACGTCACGACCACGACAGAGACATCCGTCATCGCGGCGCCGCCGCCCGCGCGCCGCCGCGCAGGCCCTCCCAGGCGACGATCGCGGCGCCGGGCAGCGAAAGCGCGACCGTGACGACGAAGAAGAGGAAGCCGGTCGCGAAGGCGCGGTCGGCGCCGACGCCGAGGTTGCCGAGGAAACTGACGAAGAACGACTCGCGCACGGCGAGCCCGTTCACGGTGAACGGGACGAGCATGACGAGGAAGAGCAGCGGCCCCATCACGTAGTAGGGGCGCGGTGAGAGGTCGACGCCGACCGAGCGGCCGGCGCACCAGATCGCGAGCACGCGCACGGCCTGCACGACGAGCGTGAGTGCGAACATGCCGCCGAGCAGCCCCGCGTCGCCGCGGAACGCGTGCAGGCCGAGGTAGACCTCGCGCAGCGGCCGCTCGACGCGGAACGTGCGCAGCAGCGGGCGCGTCCACCGGAGCACGGGGTGCAGCCGCCTCGAGAAGAGGACGACTGCCGCGAGAGCCGCGCCGACGACGAACGCGAGCTCGACCCAGAGGTAGCCGCCGACGTCGTAGCGGCCGACCGCGAGTGCGAACCCGGCCGCGGCGAGCACGAGCGTCGCGGTGCCGCCGAGGGCGCGCTCGAGCAGGACGGTGCCGGCGGCGGCCCCGCCCGAGCCG
>DATFMW010000121.1:0-5204 GCA_035266765.1 Gaiellaceae bacterium
CTGTGCCTGCTGGTGCCGCCGCGACCTTCACGCAGACCCCCAGGCTGATCACGCTCGCGCCGGCCACCTGCTCGGACCTCGAGCTCTACGTCCACGGCCGGATCACCGTGACCACGTCGGCAGCCGTCCTCGTGTTCACCCACGAGACCCAGCATGCTCGCCTCGACGCGAACTGGCGTGACGAGACCGCGACCGAGTGTCGCGCGATCGCGCAGACCCCCAGGACGATCTCCATGCTCGGCGTGACCAAGAAGACCGCCGTCGCCAAGACGATGTACCTCGCCGGATTCGTTCATCGGGCGATGCGGGCGGTCGACGGCTACGGCGACTACGTCTGCCCCCTCGTTTCCGCCGACCAGGGCTGAGCGAGGCGTTCACGCCCGGATCGCGCAGCCTCCGGCTAGGTTCCGGCGGGCGACCCGCGCCCTGCGAGCGCGTCCTCGGCGCGGTGGCAGGCGACGCGAACACCCTCCAACTCACGGAGAACGGGCAGGTCCTCCCTGCAGCGGGCGGCGACGAGCGGACACCGCGGCGCGTAGGGGCAGCCGGCGGTCGAGACGTCGAGGCCGGCGCGCGTGGGCTCGACGACGAGCGGCGTCCCGATCTCGGGCACGGCGCGCCGCAGCGCCTGCGAGTACGGATGAGCGGGGCGTCGCAGGACGACAGCGGTCGGCCCGGTCTCCACGACACGACCCCGGTAAAGGATCGCCACCTCCTCGCAGAGGCGGTCGACGATCGCGAGGTTGTGCGAGATGAGCACGTAGGCGAGGTGCCTCTCCTCGCGCAGGCGGCCGATCAGGTCGAGCACCTTTGCCTGCACGGTCACGTCGAGCGCGCTCGTCGGCTCGTCGAGCACGAGCAGCTGCGGTTCGACGGCGAGCGCACGGGCGATGCCGACGCGCTGGCGCTGGCCGCCCGATAGCTGGTGCGGGAAGCGGCGGGCGAGGTCGCCGTCGAGGCCGACGTCGGCGAGCAGCTCGAGGGCCCGCGCCTGGACGGCCTTCCGCTCGACGATCTGGTGCACGCGCAGCCCCTCGGCGACGCTGTCCACGGCCCGCATGCGCGGGTTCAGCGTCGCCTCACCGTCCTGGAAGACGATCTGCGCCGCGCGCCGGTAGGGGAGCAGCCCGCGCCCGCGCAGCCTCGTGACGTCGCTGCCGGCGAAGGCGATCGTCCCGCCCGCGAGCGGATGCAGGCGGACGAGCGCCCGTGCGATCGTAGTCTTGCCCGAGCCCGACTCGCCGACGAGCGCGACCCCGTGTGGGCCTCGCGGGATGTCGAGGTCGACGCCGTGGACGACCGTCGTCCGTCCGTAGGCGATCGTCAGGTCGCGGGCGGCGAGCAGCGGCTCGCTCACGGCTTCTCCACGATCGTGGGGACGGCGGCGAGCAGCTCCCGCGTGTACGGGTCGCTCGGGCTGCCGAGGACGGTCTTCGTGTCACCGCTCTCGACGACGTCGCCGACGCGCATGACGATCGTCCGCTCGGCGAGATTGTCGATCACCGCGAGATCGTGGCTGATCAGCAGCATGCCCACGCCGTGCTCGTCGCGGACGCGCCGCAGGAGTGCGATCACCTCCGCCTGGACGGTGACGTCGAGCGCGCTCGTCGGCTCGTCGGCGAGCACGTACTCGGCGCCGAGCGCGAGTGCGAGCGCGATCGCGAACCGCTGCGCCTCGCCGCCGGAGACCTGGTGGGGGAAGCGTTCGAGCACGTCGGGCGCCAGCAGCACGCTGTCGGCCACCGAGCGCAGGCGCGCGTCCGCCTCGCGTCGCGGCACGCCGTGAAGGGCGAGCGTCCGGCGGGCGAAGGCGCGAAGGCGCAGCGTCGGGTTCAGCGCGGCCCGCGGGCTCTGCAGGACGAGCGCGACGCGCCGCCCCCGGATGTGCCGGAGGCGGCGCTCGGAGAGGACCGTCAACTCCTCGCCGTCGAGCTTCACGCTGCCGGTCACGGTCGCGCCGAGGTGCCGGGTGAGGCCGAGCAGCGCGAGCGCCGTCATCGACTTGCCGGAGCCGCTCTCGCCGGCGAGGCCGACGATGGTGCCGGGGCGGATCTCGAGCTCCGGGACGCGCGCGACGACCGTGCCGCCGAACGCGACCGTGAGGTCACGTGCCTCGATCACGGAGCGCCTGTCGGGGGTCGAGGATCGTGCGCAGCCCGTCGCCGAGGAGGTTGAAGCCGACGGCGGTGAGCAGGATCGCCGCCCCCGGGAAGGTGACGGCCCACCAGTTCGTGGTGAAGAGCGACTGGCCCTGGCTGACCATGAGCCCCCACTCGGGGGTCGGATCCTGGGCGCCGAGGCCGAGGTACGAGAGCGCGGCCGCCGTCAGGATCACGCCACCGAAGTCGAGTGAGAGCTGGACGAGCGCCGGTGCGACGCTGTTCGGCAGCACGTGGCGGAGGAGGATCCGGGCGTGCGAGACGCCGAGCGCCCGGGCCGAGGCGACGTAGCCGCTCGAGGCGACGGTCGATGCCTGCGCGCGGATCAGGCGCGTGTACCAGGGCCACCACGTGATCGAGATCGCGATCGCCGCGTTGCCGACCGAGGGGCCGAGCACGAACGCGAGCGCGAGCGCAAGCAGCAGCGCCGGGAACGCGAGGAAGATGTCGGTGATCCGCATGATCGTGTCGTCGATGAAGCCGCCCGCGTAGCCGGCGATCGCGCCGAGCGGGATCCCGACGAGGGCGGCGATCGCGAGCACCTCGAGCGAGATCCGCAGCGACGTGCGCGCGCCGTAGACGACGCGGCTGAAGATGTCGCGCCCCACCTCGTCGGTGCCGAACAGGTGCGCATGACTCGGTGGCAGGAGCGCGTCGAGGGGATGCACCGTCGCCCCTGCGTCCTGCGGGAACGGCGCGATCACCGGCGCGAGCAGAGCGATGATCATGACGGCCGCGACGACGACCGCGCCGACGAGCGCGAGCGGGTCGCGGCCGAGGCGCAGGGCGGCGGCCCGGGGGCGCGCCATCGTCTCGGCGAGGGAGCTCATCGCACGCCCCGCACGCGGGGGTCGACGATCGACTGGGCGATGTCGACGAGCAGGTTCGCGAGGACGTACGCGAGCGCGACGACGAGCGTCACGCCGAGGATCGCCGGCGTGTCGAGCGACTGGATCGCGGAGGTGGCGTACATCCCGAGCCCCGGCCAGTTGAAGATCGCCTCGACGAGGAACGTGTTCACGAGCGCGTAGGCGAAGACGAGCGCGACGAGTGCGAGCACGGGGTTGAGCGCGGGCCGCAGGGCGAGGCGGCCGAAGATGGTTCGCTCGGCGAACCCGAGCGCGCGCGCCATCCGCACGTGCTCCTCGGCCACCGTCTCGAGCAGCGTCGCGCGCGTCAGCTGGGCGATCGCTCCCGCCGGGTACGCGGCGACGGCGGCCGCGGGCAGGATGAGGTGGACGAGCGCGCTTCGCAGCACGGGCCAGTTGCCGCTGATCGTGGCGTCAACGAGCACCGAGTGCGTGCGGACGTGGAGCGGATGCGTGATGTCGAGGTTCGCGTCGTAGCGGCCGGCGACGGGCAGCCAGCCGAGCTTCTGGAAGAACACGTGCTGGAGGATCAGGGCGAGCCAGAAGACCGGCATCGAGACGCTCACCACTGCGACGAGCCGGGCGACGACGTCGGAGACGCTCCCGCGCCAGCGGGCGGCCGCGATCCCGACCGGGATGCCGACGGCGGCCGCGAGCAGGAGCGCCGCGACGACGAGCTCGAGCGACGCTGGCAGCGCGACAGCGAGGTCGGAGAGCACGGGGCGCCGCGTGTAGAGCGAGGTTCCCCAGTCACCCTGGAGGACGCCCCAGACGTAGTCCCGCAGCTGCGCCGGCCACGGTTTGTCGAGACCGAACTCCTTCGTGACCCGCGCGAGCTCCACCTTCGTGGCGCGCGGGCCGGCGTAGGCCACCGCGGGGTCGCCCGGAATGATCCGGGCGACCCCGAAGGTGACCACGAGGACGCCGAAGACGACGACGATCGTCTGGGCGAGCCTCCGGGCGAGGAACCTCGCCACTCGCTAGCTCTTCGGCCTCAGGTCGTAGACGAAGACGACGTTCGGGTAGGCGGGATTGTCGACGTAGCCGCCGACCGAATTCGAGAAGACGCGCTCGTACTTCTGCACGTAGAGCGGGATGGCGACGGCCTGGCTGATCAGCCGGTGCTGCAGCTGCTTGTAGTCGGCCACGGCCGCGCTCCGCCGCGTTGCGGTGAGCGCCTCCAGCTTGTCGATCGACGTGTCGACTGCCTTGTCCTTCAGGTACGACATGTTGAAGTACGGCGGATCGGCGCTGTGGAAGAGGTTGATGAACCACGAGAACGGATCCGCGTAGTCGGGCCACCAGTACATGACGAAGATGTCCTGGCGCTGCGCGGGGTTCTTCGACTTCGCCTTGTCCCACTGCGTCGTCCACTCGAGCGCCTGCACCTGCACCTTGATGTTCAGCGCCGCGAGATCGGCCTTGATGATCGTCGCGACGAGCTGCTCGTCGGCGTCGCCGTTCGCGATCGTGAGGTCGAGCGACAGCGCCTGCTTGCCCGGCCCGTAGCCGGCCCGTGCGAGCAGCGCCTTCGCGCGGGTGAGGTTCTTCGTGTAGCCGAGCCCGGGCGTGTAGCCGATCAGGCCCTTCGGGATGAAACCGCTCGCGGGCACGACCGAGCCCTTGAGCGCGGCGACGATGCCCTTGTAGTCGATCGCGTCGGCGACCGCCTGCCGGACGTGGGTGTTGGCGAGCGGCCCGGACGCCGTGTTCAGGAACGCGATCAGGTTCTGGAACGACGTGCCCTGGGTCGTCTTGACGGCGCTGTTCCCCTTCATCGACGCAAAGAGCTGCGGGCTGAGGCGGTCGGTGTAGGTGACGCCGCCGGACTGCACGAGCTGGGCGCGGGTCGTCGGCGTTGGCACGTGCTTGAAGAGCACGCTCGTGTAGTGGGTGCCCTTCCACCCACCCCAGTAACTCGTGAACTTCGAGAGCCGCAGCTCGTTCTCCTGGCCCTTGCTCCAGGAGAAGATGGTGTAGGGGCCGGTACCGGCGTCGTGCGCCTTGTTGAACCACGCGTGCAGGTTGGCGGTGCCCGCGGCCTTCGTGTCGTAGATGTAGGCGGCGTAGCCCGACGACGCGATCAGGTCGAGCGGAGCCGGGTACTTGAGGGTGAAGACGAGTGTCTGCGCGTTCGGTGTGGCGATCGACTTGACCGGGTCCCAGATGTAGGCGG
>DATFMW010000122.1:0-4282 GCA_035266765.1 Gaiellaceae bacterium
CACCTCGTTCAGCGACTCGAGCTGCGCGGACCAGCGGGTCGCGGCCTCGTACAGCCGCGCGTTCTCGATCGCGACCGCAGCCTGGGAGGCGAGCATGACGACCGCGTCCTCGTCCTCCTGGGTGAAGTCCGTGCCGCCCTCTTTCTCGGCCAGGTAGAGGTTGCCGTAGGCGACGCCGCGCAGCGACACCTGGACGCCGAGGAAGCTCCGCATCGGCGGGTGCCCGGGCGGGAACCCGACCGAGCGCGGATCCTCGCCGATGTCGCGGAGCCGCAGCGGCGTGGACTCGCGGATGAGGACGCCGAGGAGCCCGCGACCGATCGGCTGCTCGCCGATCGCGCGGCGCTCCTCCGGCTCGACGCCGATCGTGAGGAAGCGCTCGAGCTGCTGCCCGCCTTCGCCGAGCACGCCGAGCGCGGCGTAGCGCGCGCCGGTCAGCGCCGCGGCAGTCTCGACGAGCTTCTGGAGCACCGCCTCCAGCGACAGCTCCGACGAGAGCGCGATCCCCGCCTGAACCAGGGCCCTCGTGCGGTCCTGTGCAACCTCCATGCACCGGACAATATCCGCGCGATCCCGCATGGGACTGCGGTGAAGCGCCGATGCCGGGCGGCCGGGTCGCGCCGAAGCTTCGACCGTGAGCCGGAAGACGCTTGTCGCCGTCTCCGCCGCGGCCGCGCTCGTGCTGGGCGGAGGGCTGGCGGCCGCACTCAGCCTGAGCTCGGGCGGCACCTCGAAGGCGACGACGACCGTGACCGGGGCCGACCGGCTCACGACGCTGCTGGACGGGATCGAGCAGCACGGCGCGGTACTCGGCTCTCCGTCGGCGCCGGTGACACTCGTCGAGTTCGCCGACCCGCAGTGCCCGTACTGCGCCGAGTGGGAGGCCCGCGCGCTCCCCGGCATCGTCACCCGCTACGTCCGGACGGGCAAGGTGCAGATCCACTTCAACGGCATGACCTTCGTCGGCGCCGACTCGGAGACGGCGTTCAGGACGGCACTTGCCGCCGGCCAGCAGGGACGGTTCTGGAACGTGTTGACGCTGCTCTTCGCGAACCAGGGCACCGAGAACGCCGGCTGGGTGACGGACGCGCTGTTGCACGCGATCGGCACGGCGGTACCCGGGCTCGACACGCAGCAGATGCTCGACGCGCGCGACTCCGCGACCGTGAACCGCGGTCTCGCCGACGCGGCGGCGCTCGCCGAGACGGCGGGGATCACCTCGACGCCGGCGTTCGCGGTCGGCAAGACGGGCGGCGCACTCCGGGTCGTGCAACTGACCTCGCTCGACGCGTCCGGGATCACCCCCGCGCTCGACGCGGCACTCTCGCAGTGAGCGATCGGCGCCTGCGCGTCGCGATCCTCGTCCTCTCGGTGCTCGGCGCCGGCATCGCCGCGTACCTGACGGCGGCCCACCTCGCGGACGCGCCGCTCCTGTGCGCGACCGGCGGCTGCGAGACCGTGCAGCGGTCGCGCTACGCCGAGCTCGCGGGGATGCCGGTCGCCTCGCTCGGTCTCGCCGGCTACGTCGCGATCGCCGCGACGGCGGCCGCCCGGGGGGAGCTCTGGCGGGCGGCCGGTTTCGTCCTCGCGCTCGGCGGCCTCGCGTTCGCCGGGTACCTCGTCTGGGTCCAGGTCGGCGTGCTCGACGCGATCTGCCAGTGGTGCCTGTCGAGCGACGCGATCCTCGTGCTGCTCGTCCCCGCGACGCTGCTGCGGCTGCGCGATTCGCGCTAGAGCGGCGTCTCCCAACGTGGCACCGGAAACCGGCGTCCCTCGACGCCGCACGAACCGGCCGCTCCGCGGCCGGGATGGCCTTCGGCTTTCGCGTGCCGTCGACCCGCGCCGCCCGCTCTCCGTCAGCCGCCCCGCAGTGGCCCTCACCGTCAAAAGCAACAACCATCCGGCCGCGACGCGGCCGCACGTGCGGCCTCCAACGATCCGCGTTTCCAATCGAACGGTACGAGAGGCCGCACTAGAGGAGCTGCGTGCGCAGGTCGGCCGGGCGGATGAGCTTGCCGCCGAGCTCCTCGTCGGTCGGGAGGAGGTCGCGGACGACGCGCAGCACGAGCCCGGCGTCGTCGCTGAACGGACTCAGGATCTTGTTGCCCTTGAGGAGCGCCTTGCCGCGCGGCCCCGCGTGGACGCCGAGGTCGCGCTCCGCGTACCCCTTGCGCCGCAGCTCCTCGTTCGCCTCGCCGATCGGATCTCCGCTCACGGTACGAGCCTACCTCGCGCCCTCGCGGAACAGGTCCCGGTCGGCGGGGATCACGAGATCCTGCGCGCGGCCGTCGCCGGCGGCGTCGAGGCCGCGGACGATCGCGGCGGGCACGCGCGAGAGCTTGCCGCACACGAGCTCCGCAGCGGCGGCGAGCTCGTCGGCGACGGCGATCATCGCCGCGTGCAGCTCGTAGCCGGCGGGGTCGTGGGAGCCGCGCAGGTCGCGCAGCACCTCGACGCCGGCGGCGCCGATCGCGACGTCGGTCGTGCCGGCGCGCCACGGGCGGCCGAACGAGTCGGTGACGACGACGCCGACGCCGACGCCCGTCCGCTCGCGGAGCGCCTCGCGCAGCGCGGACGCGGAGGCGTCCGGGTCGACCGGGAGCAGGACGAGCGTGTCCCGACCGGGCGCGTTCGAGGCGTCGACGCCCGCGGAGCCGCAGACGTAGCCGTGCTTCGTCCGGGCGATCACGAGCGGTGGGCGGACGCGCACGAGCTCGGCCGCCTCGTCGAGGATCACCTGGATCCGGCGGGGGTCGACCTCCTCGCCGGCGATCTCGCGCGCCTGCTCGGACGCCTCGATCCCGTCGAGCGAGACGACGCGCCCCTCCACCTTCGAGACGGCCTTCTGCGTGACGACGACGACGTCGCCGTGGGCGAGGTCGATCCGGTCGGCGATCGCCGCAGCGAGATCGTCTCCTTCGTGCAGCTCCGGGATCCCTTCGACCGGGAAGACCGCGTAGCCGGGCTGGAGGCTCTTGACGAGCAGGAGCGCGGGCTTGCTCTCGTCCCAGAGCCCGTGGATCTCCTCGAGCGGGACGAAGCCGAGCGCCTCGTAGAAGCGGCGCGTTGCGGCGTAGCCCTCGTCGGGATGCGAGGGGCCGAGCGTCTTCACCTGGAGGTAGCGGATGCCGCGGGCGCGGCACCAGGTCTCGGCAGCGGCGACGAGCGCACGCCCGACGCCCTGGCGGTGGCGGTCGCGGCGGACGCCCATCACGAAGATCTCGGCGGCCCGCGGCGTGTGCTGCTTCAGGCAGAGGAAGCCGCCGTCGGGAGGCGCGGCGAACGTCGGCAGCCCGGCTGCGTCCTCGATGTACGCACGCGTGGCCTCCTCGACCCCGAACCAGTCCGGCAGGTCGCGCAGCACCGCCTCGGCGACGCGTGAGCGCTCGGCGGGCTCGTGGAGCTCGACGACGTCGCTCACGGGAGGCCGGTGACAGAGACGCCGGCGTGACCCTTGTAGCGCTTGTTCAGGTTGACGATCACCGCCGTCAGGCCCTCGAGCGCGCGGGCGCTCGCGAGCGGGCCCGCGTCGAGCGCACGTCCGCTCACGACGTTCGCCGCGAGCTCGAGGGCGAGCCGTTTCGCCTCCCCGTCGTCGCCGCAGACGAGCGCGTCGCCGCGAGCGGGCCCGGCGGCGAGCGACGCGGCCGCCAGCGAGTGGAGGCCGGCCGCGACCGGGCCGCGGAGGAGATCCTGCGTCCGCTCGGCGATCGAGCGGGCCTCGTCGGTCGGGAAGACGCCCTGCTTGGAGAAGCGGAGCTCGCTCGCGACGCTGAGGACGGGCGTCTCGCCGATCGCGTCCGCGAGCGACGCCGCTGTGGGGAGCGCCGCGTCGGCCTTCGTCGCGAGCACGACGAGGTCGACGCCGCGGACTGCGTCCTCGTTCGCAGCGCCCGCAGCAGCGCCGGCCTCGGCGGCCTTCTCCGCGGCGCGCCCGGCGTCGCGGGAGCCGATCACGACCTCCTCCCCCGCCTCGGCGAGCCGCCGCGCGAGCGCGAGCCCGAAGTCTCCCGTCCCACCCACGACGGCGACTCTCACGCCCCTGGCCGCCTTTCGCTCCCGCGCCGCGGAGCGGCGCTCCGCGAAAGGCTGACGGCGCTCGCGCCACGCCCCAGGAACGTGAACGGGCTCATGCGGCCACCATCCCGAGCGCGGCTTCGGCGACGCGGCGGCGGGCGGCGGCGTCGGACATGAGCGTGCGCGTAACGATCGGCCGCACGTCTCCGAGCCCGTCCAGATCGCCCGCGTCGGCCTCGTCGACGACGAGCGCGTCGATCAGGCC
>DATFMW010000123.1:0-3852 GCA_035266765.1 Gaiellaceae bacterium
GGAGTCGGATCGGGCCTCAACGACAACGCGTCCGGGACGGCGGCGCTCGTCGAGCTCGCGCGCGCCTATGCTCCGACCGCGGGCGGCGCCCGCCTCTCCCTGCCGTATTCGCTCGTCTTCCTCTCAACCGACGGAGGGGTCGACGGGAACTTCGGAGCCGCTCACTTCGCGCAGGCGCCCTCGACGCGGTCCGAGGTGATCGCGGTGATCAACCTCGACGCCGTCGGCGGCAACGGCCTGCCGCGACTCGAGCTCGCAGCCGACAACCCGCGCTCCCCCGCGGCAGGGCTCGTCGAGACCATGCGGACGGAGCTCGTCAAACAGACGGGCGCGGAGCCGGGCCGGCCGAGCGCTCTGCGCCAGCTCGTCGACCTCGCGTTCCCGTTCAGCCGCTATGGGCAGGCGCCGCTTGTGACCGAGGGTATCCCCGCGGTGACTGTCACGACGGCGCCCGACCGGCCGCCGGCGACCCGGCCGCCGCTACGCGAACGGCTGAACGTGACGAGGCTCGGGCAGGTGGGTCGCGCGGTCCAGAACGTCGTTGACGCGATGGAGCAGGGGATCGCGCTGCCGCAGGGACCGTCGAGCTTCGTGTTCCTCGGCCAGCGACTCGTACGAGGCTGGGCGATCGAGATCGTCCTTGTCGCAGCGCTCCTGCCCTTCATCGCCGTGGCCATCGACCTCTTCGCCCGCTGCCGCCGCCGCCGGATCCCCGTCGCGCCGGCGCTCCGCAGCTACCGCAGCCGGCTCGGCTTCTGGCTCTGGGTCGGCGCACTCTTCGCCCTCTTCGGACTGCTCGGCGCCTGGCCCGGCGGGGCCGCGCGGCCGCCAGCGCTCGACAGCATCCGCTGGCCGGCAGGCGCGCTCACCGGGGTCGCCGCACTTGCGGGCGTCGGCTGGATCGTCGCCCGAGACCGCCTGCTGCCGCGCCGCCCGATCGAGCCCGAGGAAGAGCTCGCAGGCCACACGGCCGCGCTACTCGCCCTCGCTGCCG
Source organism: Gaiellaceae bacterium (assembly GCA_035266765.1). Lineage (GTDB taxonomy): Bacteria > Actinomycetota > Thermoleophilia > Gaiellales > Gaiellaceae > Palsa-739. The sequence goes on from DATFMW010000123.1 coordinate 995, forward strand.
TCGGGCTGCTGCTCGTCGCGACGAATCCCTTCGCCCTCATCTTCCTCCTGCCCTCACTCCACATCTGGCTGTGGCTGCCGCACGCTCGTAGCCACGGGGTTCTCGCCCGAACGTTCGTCCTGCTCGCGGGCCTCGCCGGACCCGCGCTCCTGCTCTGGTCGTTCGGTGTTCGGTACGGGCTCGGCTACGACGCCTTCTGGTACATCGCGTGGCTCTTCGCGCTCGGCTACGCACCGCTGCCGCTGCTGATCGTCATGCTCGGGTGGCTCGCGGCGGCGGGACAGCTGGCGGCGATCGCCGCCGGGCGCTATGCCCCCTATCCGGCCGCGGACGAGAGGCCGCCGCGGGGGCCGATCCGGGAAACGGTCCGCCGCATCGTGCTCGCCCGACGGCGTCGCAAGCGCGCGTCCGAGCCGCCGCGACGCGCACTGCACGGATAGACGCGCGGCAGGCGGGAGGCTTGATGTGAAGCCTCTACGGCTCGCCGAGCCGGAACCAGCGCACCGTTGCGCCCACGGGCAGCACCCCGGTGCCGCGGGGGACGTGAACGAGCGCGTCGGCAGCGGCGGAGTGGACGATCATGTGCGATTCCTGGCCTGCGAGCGGCACGACCACGACGCCGTCCGGATCCAGGCGGGCGTGCGCCCGCACGAGCTCGTCGCGGGCCTCGGTGCGGGTCAGCGGCGAGCCGAGGCGTCCCGGCTCCAGCCGGGGCAGCGGAACGGCCACACCCTGGAGCGCCCGTAGCGCCGGCTTGACGAACAGCTCGCAGCCCACGAGCGACGACACCGGGTTCCCCGGCAGCCCGAAGACGAGCGTCTCGCCGCGGACACCGAACGAGACCGGCTTCCCCGGCCGGATCGCGACGCGCCAGAAGATCTCCTCCACGCCGAGCTCCGTCTCGACACGCCGCACGAGATCGTGCGGCCCGACCGAGACGCCGCCCGACGTGACGAGAACGTCCGCCGCGAGCCCGCGCTCGAGCGCCGCCCGGTGGGCCGACTCGTCGTCTGCGACTGCGGGCAGCACCTCGATGTCGGCGCCGACGGCGGCGAGCGCTGCCGCGAGCATGATCCCGTTCGACTCGTAGATCTGACCGGGCTCCAGCGGCGCCCCGGGCGGAACGAGCTCCGTTCCCGTCGCCACGACGGCGACGCGGGGACGGCGGGCGCAGCGAACCTCGGCCACGCCGGCGGCGGCGAGAGCGCCGATGAGCGCGGCCCCCAGACGGACGCCCGCAGGTGCGACCACCTCGCCCGTCGCCACGTCGCGACCACGAAGGCGAACATTCGCGCCGGGATCGACGAGCTCCGCGATCGCGACCCTCTGCGGTGTGGAGTTGTCATGATGGACAACATACTCGACAGGCACGACGGTATCGGCTCCGTCGGGCACGACGCCGCCGGTGGAGATCTCCATCGCCTCGCCGGCGCCGAGGGCACGGGCGGCGGGGCGGCCTGCGGCGATCCGCGCCACCACCGGGAGCGTTCCCGGCAGATCGGCCGCCCGGATGGCGTATCCGTCCATCGCCGACGATGCGAAGGGGGGCAGGTCGACGTGCGCCCGGACCGGCTCTGCGGTGACCCGGCCCGCCGCCTGCGCGAGCGGCACGTCTTCCGCGAGCAGCACATGTGCCCGCGCGAGAATTCGCGCCTGGGCCTCCTCGAGGGCGAGCGGCTCCTCCACGACCGCTCCTACCGTACCCGGGAGCCGCGCGGCTACGGCGTCGACTGCGTCTCGGTTGTCGTCGCCGTCGGTACCAGCGGCGGCGGCGCGACGGCAGTCGCCGTGTCCGGCGGCAGGGGTGGAGGCGACTCGACGGTGGTGGTCGTCTCCGGCGGCAGGGCCGTCGGCGGCGCGACGGCAGTCGTTGTCTCCGGCGGCAGGGCGGTCGTGGTCGTCGCGGGCGCCAGGTTGGTGGTCACGAGCTGCGTCGGCAGTCCTGTCGTCGCGGGCGCGGTGCTCGTCTTGCCCGTCTTCGTCTCGCCGGACGTGGTCGGCAACGCGCCGTACAACTGGTACGGGCGGTTCCAGGCCGACCACACCGGCTGGGTGACGGGCTGCCGGAACGGCCGGTCGCCGCGCTTGCCGATCGCCGTGACCATGTAGCCGTGCCAGATCGTGGCCGGGAAGCCGGGACCCGACACGGCAACGCCGTGCACGTTCAGCATCGGAATCTCGCCCCTCGGATACCCGATCCAGACACTCGCTTCGAGGTACGGCACGTATCCGGAGAACCACGCGTCGGCGTAGTTGTCGGTCGTACCCGTCTTGCCCGCGTCGGTATGCCCGGCGACGTGCGCGCCGACGCCCGTGCCGTAGAGCATGTTCAGCTCGAGCACCTTCGTCACCGTGGCCGCGACCCAGTCGGGGATCACCCGCTCCCGCTGCGGCTTGCCCCAGCCCGCCTGGGTGTCGACGCTCCCGTCGGGGAGCACAACCTTCGTGATCGCCATCGGCTTCGAGTAGATCCCGCCGGCGGCGACGGTCGCGTACGCGGAGGCCATCTCGATCGGAGTCACGCCGATGGCGCCGAGCGCGAGCGCCGGCACCGCCTTGAGCGGCGAGGTGCGGATGCCGAGCTTCTGGGCCATGTCGACGATGTTCTGCGGCCCGACGTCGACGGAGAGGCGGGCGAAGACGGTGTTGTCGGACTGGATCGTCGCGTCCGCGACCGTCTCGATGCCATGGTAGGTGTGGTCGTAGGTCTGGACGTGCCAGGAGCAGGTCGGGTCGACGTGCACGCACGACGGGTCGAGGGTGTAGTCGAACGGCGCCGACAGGTACTTGACCGCGAACGGGTTGAGGCCCTGCTCGACCGCTGCCGCGAGGGCGATCGTCTTGAACGTCGACCCGGG
>DATFMW010000124.1:0-9808 GCA_035266765.1 Gaiellaceae bacterium
CTTCGCCTGGGTCGCGGCCGCACCCGCGCCGGCGGGCGCGACGAGCGCGGCCATGAGCGCGACCGTCGCCGCGACCAGCCGAACACGCCTCCGAGGTGCTGCCATCGTGACCCCCACGATCCGGCGGAGGCTACCGAAGCGGTGTTTGGGCGGAGTTAGAGCAGGCTGCGCGGTAGGCTCGCCCGTATGACCGAGCCGCACCACCGTCCGCTCGACGCCCAGGTGATCCCGCGGTTCGCCGGCATCCGCACGTTCATGCGCGCACCTCATGTCGTAGACGTTCGCGGCGTGGACGCGATTGCCTACGGGATCCCGTTCGATACCGGCACGAGCTACCGGACAGGCCAGCGCTTCGGCCCGGAGGCGATCCGCTCGGCCTCTGCGCTCCTGCGGCCGTACAACCCCGTGCAGGACGTCGACCTCGTCGAGGCGCTCTCGATCGTCGACTACGGCGACGCGCCCGTCTCTCCCGGCGACACCGAGCGGACGTACGCGCAGGTGGAGGAGGCGCTCGCCCCGGTCGTCGACGCCGGCGTCTTCCCGGCGGCCATGGGCGGCGACCACACGATCACGCTCGCGGAGCTCCGCGCGCTCGCGCGGCGGCACGGCCCGCTCGCGCTCGTCCAGCTCGACGCGCACGCCGACACGTGGCACGAGTACTTCGGCCAGCGCTACTTCCACGGAACGACGTTCAAGCGCGCGGTGGAAGAGGGGCTGCTCGACGCCGCCGCCTCGGTGCAGGCCGGGATGCGCGGCTCGCTCTACGGGCCCGGCGACCTCGCCGTCTCACGCGACCTCGGCTTCACCGTCCTCGCGGCCGAGGAGCTGCGCGCGCTCGGTCCGGTCGCATACGGCGAGCTCGTGCGCGAGCGCGTCGGGGAGCGGCCCGTCTTCATCTCGTTCGACGTCGATTTCCTCGACCCGGCATTCGCGCCGGGGACCGGCACGCCCGAGGTGGGCGGCTTCTCGACCGCGGAGGCGCTCGCGTTCGTGCGGGCGCTGCGCGGCATCCAGCTCGCCGGCTGCGACGTCGTCGAGGTCGCGCCGCCGTACGACGGGCCGGGGCTCGTCACCGCGCTCGCCGCGGCGAACGTCCTCTACGAGCTGCTCTGCCTGCGCGCGCTCGCGTAGGCGGTTCTTTCTACGCGGTCGTCGCTTTCGCCGCCGCCAGCGGCTCCCCGAAGCGTGCGCGGGGGACGAATCGGCCCGTGCCCGGCGTGCCGACGAGCTCGCCGTTCTCGACGAGCACGGTGCCGCGCAGCAGCACGAGCTCGGGCGCGCCGACGACCTCCGTGCCCTCGTAGAGGTTGTAGTCGCACTTCGAGTGCGAGCCCGTGACGGAGAGCGTCTCCCGCTTCGCCGGGTCGAAGATCACGAGGTCGGCGTCGGAGCCGACCGCGACCGTGCCTTTGCGCGGGTAGAGGCCGAAGAGCTTCGCCGGCTGGGTCGCGAGCAGGTCGACCATCCGGTTGAGGCTGATCCGCCCGCCGCCGACGCCGAAGTGGTGCACCATCCTGAGCCGGTCCTCGAGCCCCGGGCCGCCGTTCGGGATCTTCGTGAAGTCGTCTTTCCCGAGCGTCTTCTGGCCGTCCCAGAGGAACGAGCAGTGGTCGGTCGAGATCGCCGAGAGCGCGTCGGTGCGCACCGCGTTCCAGAGCACGTCGTGGTTCGAGGCGGCCCGCGCGGGCGGCGAGTACACGTACTTCGCGCCCTCGAAGTCCGGCCGGTCGAGGAACGTCTCGTCGATGAAGAAGTACTGCGTGCACGTCTCGCCCCACACGCGCCAGCCCTGCTCGCGGGCGCGGCGGATCGGGTCGACGGACTCCTTGCAGGTGACGTGGACGACGTACAGCGGGCAGCCGGCGACGTGGGCGAGCTGGATCGCCCGGTTCGTCGCCTCGCCCTCGAGCTCGGGTGGGCGCGTCCGCGCATGCCAGTCCGGCCCGGTGTTGCCGGCCGCGAGCGCCTCCCGGACGAGCACGTCGATCACGTCGCCGTTCTCGGCGTGCACCATCACGAGCGCGCCGCTTCCTGCCGCGACCTCCATCGCGCTGAACAGCGTCTCGTCCGAGACCATCAGCGCGCCCTTGTACGCCATGAAGAGCTTGTACGAGGTGACGCCCTGCTCGGGCAGGGACGCGAGCTCCTCGAGTGTGCCGCCCTCGTCGAGGTCGGTCACCGCGATGTGGAAGCCGTAGTCGATCAGCGCCTTCCCGTTCGCCTTCCCGTGCCACGTCTCGAGCGCCTGCGCGAACGTCTCGCCGCGCCCCTGGATACAGAAGTCGACGTGGCAGGTCGTGCCGCCGAACGCCGCCGAGATGTGCCCGGAGCCGAAGTCGTCGATCGTGACCGTGCCGCCGAACGGCATGTCGAGGTGCGTGTGCGGGTCGATGCAGCCCGGGAGGACGTACTTGCCGGTCGCGTCGATCACGCGGTCGGCCGCCACGTCGAGCGACTCGCCGACGAGCGTCACCGTCTCGCCGGAGACGTAGACGTCCGCGACGGTGTCGTCGGCGGCCGTGATCACGCGGCCGCCCCGAATCAGAATCGACATAGCTCGCCTCCCGAGTGTGGTGCGCGGGCTCCCCGGAGGGAGCCCGCGCAGGTTCCTTCGCCTATTTGCCTCCGGCCCTGAGATGCACCTTGATCGGCTTGTAGCTCTTGCCGTACACGTCGAGCCCGTTCTTCTTCAGCTGGGCGACGGCCGCCTTCGCGAGATCCGTGCGATACGCACCCGACGGCGTCTTCTTGATCACGCCGAACTGCTTCGAGATCTTCGCCGTCCGCGCGTACGCGGTCTTGTTCATGATCCCGATGCCGCCCTTGTCGGGCCAGATCAGCTTGTTGATCTCGTTCATCATCCAGGTCTGGTGGCCCTTCGGGAGGGTCGGGCCGGCCTTGAGCGTGAACCCGACGCACTGGGCGACGTGGTTGCGGCACCAGATCCAGCCGGCAAGCGAGGCGCCGATGAACGCGATCGCGGTCTTCCGGTTCGCGGCGCTCTTCAGGTAGTCCGCGGTCGAGAAGAGGCCGTCCTCGAGCATCCCCGTGCCGGCGTTCTGCATCTTGATGACGTTCAGGTCCTTGAGCGTGTAGAGCTTGCCGGTCTTCGGGTTCTTCGACTCGAGCACCTGGGCGAGCTCGTTGTAGGTCATCGCCGACGCCGAGTCCACCTGGTGGTTCAGGAAGAGGTTCATGTCGAACGGCTGCTGGACGATCGTGACGCCCTTGTTGTGCGCCGGGTCCATGCCGTTCTTCGTCAGCGCGGCAAAGAGCTCGTACTGGTTGCCGCCGAGCCAGTTCGCGACCTTCTTGCCCTTCATCTTCGCGACCGAGGTGATCCCGGAGCTCTTCCACGTCAGCTGGGTCATCCCGGAGCGCGTGAAGACCTGGGCGACGTTCACGAGTTGCGTGCCCTGGTCGCGCGCGGACAGGAGGCTCGGCAGCCAGTCGACGCCGAACTGCGCCTGGCCGGACGCGACGACCTGCTCCGGAATGATGTTCGGGCCGCCGTTCTTCAGCGTGACGTCGAGCCCCGCCCGCTTGTAGAAGCCCATGTCGAGCGCCGCGTAGTAGCCGGCGAACTGGGCCTGCGGCACCCACTTCAGCTGGAGCGTGACCTTCGTCAGCTTCGCGCTCGATCCGGCCGCCGCGGCCCTCGAGGCCGATCCGGCGCCGATCGCGAGCACGACTGCCGCTGCCAGCAGTGCTCCCACCATCACCCGTCTTCTCATCCCGTTCCCTCCTTGTTTCGAGCCCCTACGGATACTCACTGGCGATTCTTAGCGCGCCGCGTCGTCGATTACGAGCCTCGCGTCTGCGGTGACCAGCGGACGACGAGCCGCTCTGCCAAGACCACGGCCGCGTAGAGCGCGATGCCGAGTACCGACGCGACGAGGATCCCCGCCCACGCGGTCACGAAGTGGAACACCGACGCCTCGGAGTTGATGAGGACGCCGAGCGCGTTCAATGCGCCGCCGAAGTACTCGCCGACGATCGCGCCGATCATCGAGAGGACGCTCGCCACCTTGAGCGCGGTGAAGAGGAACGGCAGCGCGGTCGGGATGCGGACGCGCCGCCAGATCTCGAGCTCGCTCGCGGCGTAGGAGCGCATGAGCTCGATCTGGCGGGGGCTCGCGCTCTGGAACCCGCGCAGGGTGTTGACCATCACCGGCAGGAAACACAGCACCGCGGCGACCGCGATCTTCGAGTTCGGCGAGATCGGGTTGAACCAGGCGTTGAAGATCGGCGCGAACGCGATGATCGGGACGGCGTTCGCGGCGATGAAGATCGGCATCAGCGCGTTCCCGGCCGCCTTGAAGCGCCCCACGAACGTCGCGGCCGCGACGCCGAGCGCCGAGCCGATCACGAAGCCGCCGAGCGCCTCCTTGAACGTGTACCAGCCGGCCGGCCAGAGCTGGTGGCGGTCGGTCCAGAGCGTCCGCACGATGGCGCTCGGCGTCGGCAGCAGGAACTGCTGGACGTGGAAGGCCCGGATCAGGCCCTCCCAGGCGCCGACGACGAGCACGAAGACGACGAGCGCCGGCAGCCACTCGCTCGCCTGGCGAACGGCCCGCCCGCCGACGGAGGGCCCGCGCTCGGAGACGACGATCCCGCTCATAACGCCGCCTCCTCTTCCGGCAGCAGGTGCTCGCCGCGCGTGCGCAGCAGCTCGCGCACCTCGGTCACGAGCTCGAAGAAGCGCGGCGCCTCGCGCGTCTCGACCGCCCGCGGATAGGGCAGGTCGATCGGGACGGTGCCGGCGATCCGCCCGGGTCGCGGGCTCATCACGACGACCCTGGAGGAGAGGAAGACCGCCTCGGAGATCGAGTGCGTGACGAAGACGACCGTCGAGCCGAGCTGCTGCCAGATCGAGAGCAGCTCGAGGTTCAGCCGCTCACGCGTCATCTCGTCGAGCGCGCCGAACGGCTCGTCCATCAGCAGGAGCGCCGGCTCGAACGCGAGCGCGCGGGCGATCGAGACGCGCTGTTGCATGCCGCCCGAGAGCTGCCACGGGTGGTGGTCGGCGAAGCCGCCGAGCTCGACGAGTTCGAGCATCTCCTCGACGCGGGCGCGCCGCTTCGCCCGGTCCCAGCCGAGCATCTCGAGCGGCAGCCCGATGTTCTTCGCCACCGTGCGCCAGTCGAAGAGGACGGCGTCCTGGAAGACGATCCCGTAGTCGCCGTCCGAGCGCGCCTGGCGGGCCAGCTTCCCGTTCACGGTTACCGTGCCGGCGGTCGGCTCGATCAGATCGCCGATGACGCGTAGCAGTGTCGACTTGCCGCAGCCGGAGGGGCCGATGAGCGAGACGAACTCGCCGGGCGCGAGCGCGAGGTCGATCTCTTGGAGCGCGGTGACGTTCCCCTGCGGGAACGTCTTCGTGACGCCGTCGATCCGGACCACGGGCGGGGCGGCGTCGCTCACGTGAGGGTCTCCGGGGCGCGGCGGACGACGATCCGCTCGGCCGCGACGACGACGAGGAAGAACGCGATGCCGAGCGCCGCGGCGATGACGTTCGTCGCCCACAGCTCCTGCGGCTCGAGCGAGTAGTACTGGTTGAAGTTGATGATCGCGCCGCCGAGCCCGTCCTGGAGGCCGGACGGCAGCTCGCCGATGATCGCGCCGACGACGCTCGCGGTGGCGGCGAGCCGCAGCGCCGAGAAGACGTACGGCAGCGAGGTGGGGACGCGCAGCTTCCAGAGGACGGCCCAGCGGCTCGCGGCGTACGTCCGCATCAGCTCGAGCGCTCGCGGGTCGGCCGACTGGAGGCCGCGGAGCGTGTTGATCGCCACCGGGAAGAACGTCAGATAGGCCGCGATCACGGCGACGGCGCCCCAGCCCTGCAGCGGGCCGGGCAGCCTCGGGTTCACCCAGACGACGACCATCGGTGCGATCGCGAGGATGGGGATCGTCTGGCTGCCGACGATGTACGGCAGGAAGCCCCGCTGCAGCAGCCGCGAGTGGACGAGGATCACGCCGAGCGCGAAGCCGATCACGGCGCCGATGCCGAAGCCGGCTGCGGCCTCCTTCGCGGTGAAGAGCGCCTTGTGCAGCAGGATGGAGATCAGCGACGGCTGGTTGACCTGGGCCGGCTCGCCGAACGCCTTCACGATTGTCCAGACGTGCGGCATCGAGACGTCGTTGACGAGGAACGGCCACGTCCAGCCGGTCGTCGTCCAGACCCAGCGGTAGAGCTCCCAGAGGCCGAGGAGCACGGCCACGACCGCGAGGACGGCGGCGGCGCGGCGCACGCTTCCCGGCAGCCGCAGGCGATGGGGGACGGTGGCTGCGGCCGCTGCGTTCGTCACCGGTGGTTCTTATCACGCTGCGGCGACGTTGTAGGATCGACCCGTGGCGCTCGATCCGTCCCGCACCGTCGCCGAGCTGAAGGAGCTACGTGAGCTCACGGGCGACGAGAACGGTGCCCAGCGGGTGGCCTGGACCGACACCTGGGAGACCGCGCGCGCCTGGCTGCGCGAGAAGGTCGCCGACACCGGTGCCGAGCACGAGATCGACGCGGCCGGCAACCAGTGGTTCACGCTGCGCGGCGCCTCCGACCGCGCGCTCGTGATCGGCGGCCACATGGACTCGGTGCCGAACGGCGGCTGGCTCGACGGCTGCCTCAACGTCATGGCCGGAGTCGAGACGCTGCGCCGGATCGCGTCCGAGGGGACGCCGCCGCTCACCGTCCGGCTCGTCGACTGGGCCGACGAGGAGGGGGCGCGCTTCGGGCGCTCGCTCTTCGGCTCCTCGGCCGCCTCCGGGACGATGGCCGACCAGGACGAGATTCGCGGCCGCACCGACGCGAACGGGATCCGCTGGGTGGACGCGCTCGCCGAGCACGGCGTCGACCTCGACCGGGCGCTCGAGGCGCGCACGCAGCTCGAGAGCGCCGCCGCCTACCTCGAGCTGCACATCGAGCAGGGGCCCGTGCTCGAGTCGCTGGACCTGCCGCTCGGCGTCGTGCTCGGCACCTTCGGGGTCGAGCGGCACCAGATCACGTGGCGTGGCCAGGCTGCCCACTCCGGCTCGACGCCGATGGCGCAGCGGCGCGACGCGCTCGCCGGCGCCGCGAAGCTCGCGCTCGAGATCCGCCCGATCGCAGCCGAGGTCGGCGACGGCGCGGTGTGCACGTGCGGCGGCGTCGTCTGCAAGCCGGGGATCGTCACCTCGGTCGTCGAGACCGCGGAGCAGCTGCTCGACCAGCGCCATCTCGACGCCGACAAGCTCGCGCGGATGCTGCAGCTCGCGAAGGACGCGAGCGAGCGCTTCGCCGCCGAGGAGGACGTCGAGGTCTCGTGGGAGCGCCTCTGGCAGATCCAGCCGATCCTCTTCGACGAGCGGCTGATCGAGCTTGCCGACGAGGCTGTCCGCGAGGTGTGCGGGCAGTCGCATCGCCTGCCGAGCGGCCCGCTCCACGACGCCGCCGAGCCCGCCCGGATCGGCATCCCGACGGTGATGCTCTTCGTGCAATCGCTGCGCGGCCTCTCGCACACGAAGGTCGAGGACACGAAGGAAGAGCACATCGAGCTGTCGGTGCAGGCGCTCGACCGGCTTGCCGCCAAGGCGCTCGCCGCGTTCTCATGAGCCCGCAGCCCGCAGGACATCTCTTCGGCGACGAGCACGTCCGCAGCTACCTCGAGACGGACGGCGAGGTCGGCTATCTCTGGCGCGAGGACTCGACGATCGCGATCCTCACGACGACCGGGCGCGTGACCGGCGAGCCGCATCTCCACCCGCTCATCTTCGGCCGGGACGGCGAGAGCGTCGTCTTCGTCGCGTCGAAAGGTGGGGCGCCGGCGCATCCCGGCTGGTACCGGAACCTCGTGAAGCACCCGGAGGCGCAGGTGCAGATCCTCGGCGACCGCTTCCCGGTGTGGGCGCGCACGGCGGAAGGCGAGGAGCGCGACCGGCTGTGGCGGCTGATGAACACGATCTGGCCGCACTACGACGAATATCAGGCGAAGACCGACCGCGAGATCCCGGTCGTCGTGCTCGACCGCATCTAGCGCCGCGCCTCCCGGGACATGTCCCGGTCTCTGAGGACCGGGCATGGCCTCCGGGGACGGGGCCGGGCCGGAACGTCGCACGGTTCGGGCGCACGGACCGCCAGGGCGTCTGCCGAGGACATGTCCCGACCTCTGAGGACCGTGACGAGAGCGTCACGCGCGCGGACACGACCGGAACGGACAGGACGCCGCTGCGGGCGCAGACGGTCATCCAGGGCTGGAGCCCGGCGATGGCTTAGGGTCGCCGCATGGCGCGCGAGGGCGGGATCGGGGTGCGTGCGGCGGCCGGCGGGATCGGCATCGGCCTCGCGGTCGGATGGAACATCGCCTCGCTCGGCGCGATCGCGACGCGGCTTTCGTCCGCCTACGGGGTCGGACTCGCGACGATCGGCCTGTTCACGACCGTCCAGTTCGTCATGCACATGGTCATGCAGGTCCCGGGTGGCCGGGCCGCCGACCGCTGGGGCGCCCGGACGAGCTCGCTCGTCGGGCTGAGCCTGATCGCGCTCGGGAACGCGATCGCGCTCGTCGGCGCCTATCCGGGCCTCGGCTTCGGCGGACGCGCGATCGTCGGTCTCGGCACCGGCTTCGGCTTCGTCGGCGGCAGCGACTACATCCGTGCCCGCGGCGGCTCGCCGCTCGTCCAGGGCCTCTACGGGGGGAGCTCCGTCCTCTCGCCGGGCATCGCCCTCGCGCTCGTGCCCGGCCTCGCGAACTGGACGGGGTTCCGGGCGCCGTACCTGAGCGGGCTCGTTGTCGTCGCCCTCTGCGGCGCTGTCCTCGTGCTCGCCCCGGCCGCGCCCCGTACGGTGCGCCATGCTGCCGAGCGGCTCGACTTCGGCTTCGTGCGCGACCGGCGGCTGCACCGGTTGGCGGTGGTCCACTCGGTCTCGTTCGGGTTCAGTGTCGTCGTCGGGAACTGGGTCGTGACGCTGCTCGAGCACCACGGTCAGCCGAAGGGGGCCGCCGCCGCGGCGGGCTCGCTCACCCTCCTGTTGAGCTTCTTCACGCGCGTCGCCGGCGGCCCGCTTCTACGCCGGTCGGATGCGCACCGCTTCGTTGCCGCAAGCCTCGTGCTCGGCGGTGCGGGCTGCGCGCTGCTTGCGCTCCCGCTTCCGCTCCCCGCCCTCGTCGCCGCGGCCGGCCTCGTCGGGCTCGCTGCGGGGCTGCCGTTCGCGATGGTGTTCACGGGCTCGGCGCTCGCCCGCCCGGACGCGCCCGGTGCGGCGATCGGTTTCGTCAACTCGTTCGCCTCGCTGACGATCGTCGCGGGCACGCCGCTCGTCGGGTTGACGTTCTCGCTGCCCGGCGACGGGCGGATCGGCTTCCTCGTGGTCGCCGCGCTGGCCGTCCTCGCCGCGCCGGCCACACCGCGCGTCGCGGCGCACTGACCTCCTGACTCCACGATTTGCAGGCGATATGCTCGACGGATTCCCCTCGACCGAGGAGGCTCGATGCTCAGCTTCGGCGTCACCGTCCTGCCCGACCCGCCGTTCGCACGGTTCCTCGAGCTGATCCAGCTCGCCGAGCGCCACGGTTTCGAGTACGCGTGGACGTACGACTCGCACGTCCTGTGGCAGGAGTCGATCCCGCTCCTCGCAACGGCTGCCAACGAGACGTCGAAGATCAAGCTCGGCCACTTCGTCACCAATCCGGCGACACGTGACCCGACCGTGCTCGCGAGCGCGTACGCGACGCTGCACGACCTCTCCGACGGCCGCATGGCGATGGGCATCGGCCGCGGCGACTCCGCCGTCCGCTACATCGGCCGCCAGCCGATGAAGGTGGCCGAGTTCGAG
>DATFMW010000125.1:0-3081 GCA_035266765.1 Gaiellaceae bacterium
GGCACGTTGCGGATCTGGATGTGTGCCACGCCGAGAACGGTACCACATGCACTATGCATGTCCCGTTCGGCCACGCCGCGCGAAGACGACCGGCAGCGCGAGGATGAACGCCCCCAGGGCGTAGAAGTAATAGAACTGCATCGTCAGGTAGAAGAAGTTCGCGGCCATCGTCCCCGCGAGCGCCGCGGTCAGGCCCCACGCGAGCGGCCGCACGCGGCTGCCCTCCGGATCATGGAGCGCGTCGAGCACCCGCCCGAGATGCCGCGCCGCGCGCAGCCGCAGGAACAGGTAGCGGACCCAGACGAGGTAGACGAGCAGGCCGAGGAGCCCCGTCTCGACGATCAGCGCCACCCAGTAGGAGTGCGGCCCCCAGTTCGACTTGCCCGTGACGAGCTGGTAGTAGACGGAGAAGTTGTTCAGCCCGAGCCCGAGCAACGGGTGCATGTGGAGGACCTTCGGGACGAAGTCGTAGATCGCAAGATGCACCGAGGTCGAGCCGCCGCCGGTCTGCACCCGCGACCGGAGCACGACCCAGAAGTAGTGCCAGCGGCTGACGACGATCAGGGCGAGGACGAGGCCGAGCCAGCCGAGCGGCCGGAGCAGCGCCGGTGACCGTGCGAAACGGCGGTACGGAAGCGCGAGGACGACGAGGCCGACGGCGAGGCCGAGCAGCCCGCTGCGCGACAACGTCGCGAACAGCATCAGCAGGCAGAACGCGAGGATCCAGGCGAGCCGCCGCTTGAGCAGGTCGCCGCTCGGCAGGCGCAGATAGACGGGCACGAGCGCGAGCAGCGGCACGATAAGCATCACCCCGAGGTGATTCGGATCGCCGGTGAGCGCGTTCGGGCGGTAGACGCTCTGCCCGTTCACGGCGCCGTAGATGTTGATCGCGCTCGCCCCGCCGGTGAGCGGCGAGAGGAGAACGTGGTCGAGATTGACGCCGGCACGCGCGAGCACGAGCTGCGCGATCCCGTAGAGCCCGTTCGCGACGAACCCGGCCATGAACCACCCGAGCGCCCGCCAGTAGTACTCGCCGCCGCGCCGGGCGAGATGGGCGACGACCGCCGCGAGGAAGAGCAGGTGGATGACGAACTTGATCATCCCCTTCACGAACTGGTCGAAGCCCTGCTGGGAGTCGATGTTGAAGAAGCCGACGAGGTACACGAGCAGGAACGCGGCGAAGAAGCCGAGCACGATCGCGGCCGTCCGCGGCACCGGGCCCCGCTCGGTGAGGGCGAAGACGACGAGGAAGAGGATCGTGAGGATGTCCGCGATCCCGACCTGGCCGCCGAAGCGCCAGTGCACCTTCTCGAACGTGACGGTGAAGAGCGTCGCGAAGCAGAGGAAGTCGACCGCCTTGACGCGCGGCACGGCCCGGGCTGCACTGAGCGTCGCCGCCGTCACTGTCCGCCTTCCGGAGAGAAGACACGCACGCTCTTCCACAAGGGGAAGCCCGGGTTGCGGCCGTCCGCTCTCGGGGCGCAGCGCTCGCGCGCGCGGAGGGGAGACCGCGCTCTCCCCGGAGCGCAAGACGACGTCTCGCGACGCGTGCCGGAGGAGGGGGCCCGCGGGGGAACCATGGGTTCACCCGCGTTCGTCATGCAAGACTCCGGAGCAGGTCGGCGAGCTCCTCGACGCGGCGGCCGCGGGAGAGCCGGTCGCGCCACTCGGCGTTGAGCGGCGTGCCCTCGAGGGAGCCGGCGCGCCAGCGGCCGTGCAGCTCGACGAGCGCGTCGCGCAGCGCGGCGACGTCGTCGGGCCCGGCGACGACGCCGGCGCCGGTGTCGCGGACGAGCGTCGCGGCGGCGCCGTCCGGAGGCACCGCGGCGAGGATCGGCCGCTCCGCGGCGAGGTACTCGAAGACCTTGCCCGAGAGGACGCCGCGGCCGCGGCCGCCCGCCTCCGGGATCAGCAGCAGGAGCGCCTCCGAGTCGCGCTGGAGCTCGAGCGAGCGCCGGCGCGGCACGTAGTCGACGAGCTCGATCCGGTCGGCGACGCCGAGCTCCTCCGCGAACTCGCGGTCGGCGGCCCGGAAGTCGCCGACGAAGCGGACGACGACGTCCTCGAGCCCTGACTCGGCGAGCGCGCGCAGGAACGGCTTCGGGTCGCGCCGACCGAAGAACGAGCCCGTGTGGGTGAGCCGGAACGTGTCGCTTCGCCGGTGCTCGAGCCCGGCGAAGTCGTCGAAGTCGCAGCCGTTCGCGATCGTGACGACCGGGCCGCGCGGGTTCAGCGTGCGCGTCTCCTCGCTGATCGCCTCGGCGGCGGTGACGATCGCGTCCGCCCGCGAGGCGACGAGGCGGGCGACGCCGCCGGCGGCCTTCTCCTTGATCCGGACGAGCCGCGACTCGTCGCCGCGGCGGTGCGGGTGCGCGACGAGCGAGTCGCGCAGGTCGGCGACCCACGTCGCGCCCGTCGCCTTCTGCACCGCGGCGCCGACGAGGTGGAGCGAGCCGGGCGGCGAGGTCGTGAGCACGACGTCGATGTCCTGGCTGCGCGCGATCCGCAGAGCCGCCGGCAGCGCCGCCGTGCTCCACGGGATGTTCTCGTCGGGGACGAGCAGCCGCCGCCCGAGGAGCGCCGCCTGCGTCCCCATCCGCGCGAGGCCCTGCTTGCCGTGCAGGAGCTCCGCCGGTTTGACGCCCTTCGGGCCGACGTAGCGGACGCGGTGCACCCACGCCTGCGTCGGCACCGCGAGCTCGCCGTCGGCGTGCAGCCAGTCGGGGTTGTCGGGAGCGAGCACGTGCGTCTCGATCCCATGCGCGGGCAGGTGGCTCGCGAACTTCAGCGGCCGCTGCACGCCGCCGCCGCCCGACGGGGGGAAGTAGAACGTCACGAGCAGCAGCTTCACTGCGACAAGGCTAGTAGGACGACCGTTGGGAAAGGCGGAAGACCACGTACGCGCCGTCGCCGTACACGGGCCGCAGCCCCTGCCGCTCGACCGCCTGTACCGGCTCGCTCCGGCGGAGGACGAGCCAGCCCGCGCGCCAGTAGCGCGGGATGCCGAGGTCGGCGCCCCGGTTGAAGAAGCGGAGGATCGCGAGCCGGCGGTCCCTGATCTGGTTCGCCTTCGTGTCGGCG
>DATFMW010000126.1:0-2227 GCA_035266765.1 Gaiellaceae bacterium
GGGATCGTCAACCTCGCCGGATTCGCCGACGACGCCCGCGCGCTCACCGTCCTGCCGGTGCGGCACGACCTCTGGCGGCGCCGGACGTGCGGCTGGCTCGCGGGCAAGGTCGCCGCCGGGATCGTCGACGAGGCCGACGCGCCGAGGCTCGCCGAGGAGCTCGCGGCCGGGCTCGCGCGCCGCGCCTACCGCCTGAGCTGAAATCGGTGGATCCAGGCTGAGCGCTCAGACGCCGCTGAAGGCGTCGAAGCCGCCGTCGACCGGGATCACGGCGCCGGTCACGAACGACGCCGAGTCGCCGGCGAGCCAGACCACGGCGCCGACGAGCTCGCGCGGCTCGCCGAAGCGGCCGGCGGGCGTACCGGCGACGATGCGTGCGCCGCGCCCGCTCAGGGTGCCGTCGCGGTCGTACAGGAGCGTGCGGTTCTGCTCCGAGGCGAAGAACCCCGGCGCGACGGCGTTGACGCGGATCCGCGCCGGCGCGAGCTCGACGGCGAGCCAGCGCGTGAGGTTCTCGACGGCCGCCTTCGCCGCGCCGTAGCCGCCGACCCGGGTGAGTGCGCGCCGGGCCGCCATCGAGGAGACGTTGACGATCGAGCGGCCGCCGGGCGGCGCGTCGCCCAGGCGGGCCATGGCTGCGCCGAAGACCTGGCTCGACAGGATCGTGCCGTGGAGGTTGAGCGCGACGACCTGCTCGAGCGCTGCGGCCGGAAGCTCGAAGAACGAGCGCTCTCCGGTCGTGGCGGCGGCGACGTTGCCGCCCGCGGCGTTGACGAGGACGTCGACGCGGCTCCACCGCCCGAGCACCGCATCCCGTGCGCGCTCGAGCGCCGCGGCGTCCAGGACGTCCGCCTCGAGAGCCAGCGCCTCGCGGCCCTGTGCGCGCAGCTCCTCGACGAGAGCCTCGACGCGGTCGCCGCGACGGGCGAGGACGCCGACCGACGCTCCCGCCGCGGCGAGCCCGCGCGCGAGCTCGCCGCCGAGCACGCCGGTCGCGCCGGTCACGACCGCGACCCGGCCGGCCAGCCCGAAGAGGTCGGTGACGGAGCCGTCGGATGGGGTCGGTGCCGTCACGCGGCCGACGCTAACGCACCGTGCCGGCCGCCGCGACGCCGGCGCGGAGCGCAGCGGCGAGGTCGCAGCCGTCCGCGAGCGCGGCGACGAGCGCGCCCGCGAGCGCGTCGCCGGCGCCGAGTGGGTCGCCCGGGATGCGCGCCTCGGGCGCGGCGCGCTCCAGCCGGCCGTCCGCTGCGGCGATCGCGCCGTCCGCGCCCGACGTGACGCACGCCGTCTCGAACAGGCGCGTGAGCGCGAGCGCCGCCTCGTCGCCGTCGAGCCCGGTCAGCGCCCGCGCCTCGGCGGCGTTCGCGCAGAAGACGCTCGCCCCCTCGGCCCGCCGGCGCACCTCGACCGGCCCGAGGGCTCCGACGAGTGCGGCCGACCCGGCCGTGACCCCGACGGCGCGGGAGCCGAACGCGCTGAGCGCCGCGCGTCCCGCCGCCTGCGTCCGCTCGTGGAAGAGGATGTAGCCGGAGACGAGCGTCCCGTGAGCCGCCACCGGCGGCAGATCCTCCACCGCGAGCGCATCGCTGGCGCCGCGGTCGGCGACGATCGTCCGCGGCCCCTCTCCGGCCGCTTCGACGAACGCGCCGGTCGGCCGGGAGGCGTCGGTCGCGAGCAGCGCCTCGACCCCGGCGGCGCGGAGCTGGGCGCGGATCGCCTCGCCCGCCGCGTCGGGGCCCACGCGCCCGACCACCGCCGCCCGCGCGCCCCCGGCGGCCGCCGCGAGCGCCGCGTTCACTGCCGTTCCGCCCGCCCGCACGTGCACCGGCCCGTGCCGGATCTCCCCCGGCGCGAACGCGGGCAGCGTCACGTCGAGGAGCACCTCACCGACCGCGACGAGGTCGAAGCGCACGACGCCGCTCAGGCCCCGAAGAACCGCTGCGGGTTCTCGACCAGCATCTCGTCGATCTCCGCCTGCGTGGCGCCGCACTCCAGCAGGGCGGGGAGGATCGCCCGCGAGATGTGCAGGTAGTCCGGGTGCTCGTTCGCGAATGGCGGGTTGTGCTGCATGAAGTCGTAGAAGCAGGCGGCGTCGTGACCGAGGTGGATGCGGTCGGCGTAGCCCTCGGCGAGGAGCGCGACGAGCGTCTCGATCCGGTTCGCGTCCGGGTTGAAGTGCGGGATGTTGAAGCGGTCGCAGCCGAGGCTCGCGCCGGTGTCGGCG
>DATFMW010000127.1:0-3995 GCA_035266765.1 Gaiellaceae bacterium
ATCGTCGTCGGCATGGGCTGCTTCTGGGGCGCCGAGCGCGTGTTCTGGCGCCACCAGGGCGTCTTCACGACGGCGGTCGGCTACGCGGGCGGCTTCACGCCGAACCCGACCTACGAGGAGGTCTGCTCCGGCCGGACCGGACACACCGAGGCCGTCCTCGTCGTCTTCGACCCGGCCCTCGCCTCGACCGGGGAGATCCTGCGTCTGTTCTGGGAGAACCACGATCCGACGCAGGGGATGCGCCAGGGCAACGACGTCGGTACGCAGTACCGCTCCGCGATCTACTGGGCGGGCGAGGCGCAGCGTGCCGCCGCCGAGGTGTCGCGCGCCGCGTTCGGGGCCGAGCTCGCACGCGCTGGCTACGGGGAGATCACGACCGAGCTCGCCGGGGCGGGGCCGTTCTACTACGCCGAGGACTACCACCAGCAGTACCTCGCCAAGAACCCGAACGGCTACTGCGGGCTCGGCGGCACCGGCGTTGCCTGCCCGGTCGGGCTCACGACGAGCTGACGAGCACCTCGCCGACGCTGCGCTCGGTCGGGGAGGCGAGATACGCGACGACGGGCTCGCGCATCCACGGGCCGCCCACCTCCTTGGCGACCCGGTCCGCGTCCTCGGCGGTCGGGAAGAAGAGGACGAGGATGAGGTGCGTGTCGTCGACGCGGGCGAGGTGGAAGGAGATCATGCCCGCCTCGATCAGTGTGCGCCCGGCCTCCCCGAAGGTGGCGAACGTCTCCGGCGGCAGCGGCTCGCCCAGGTGGAGGTGGTTCACGACGACGTGCAGCGCGCGATGCTACTCGTCCCGTCCGGCCGTGTCCTGGTGTCAGACACCAGGACACGGCCGGGACGGACATGGCCGCTGGGAGTCCCCGTCGCCATGCGGGCTCCGGCCCGCGCCGTGTCGCATCGGACACGTCCTGGTGTCGGACACGCACACAGATGTGTGCCGACTTCGTGGCGCGGGCGTCGCGCTCAGTGTCTCGCGCAGCCGACGGCCGCGACGTACTGCGGGCCGGGCAGGCGGTAGAGCCGCACCGCGTCGGGGTTGCTCGACACCAGGTCGAACTGCCATCTGCCCCCGGAGTAGATCCAATGGTCGATGAACTGCTGGTCGCCGATCCGGTAGCGGACGAGCCACGTTCCGTGCGGCCCCGGCGCCGCGCCCTCCACCTGCGCCGGCTGCGTGGGCGCGGTCGGGCACTCCGCGTGCCGCCGCAGATACTCGGCACGGCTGATGACGGCCCGACTGCGCGCGTCCCAGCGGTCGTAGACCGGTCCGTCGACGCCGCGACCGTAGTCGTCGTTGAACGTCTGCGCGATCGCCACGAGCGCGGCGGCGGTCTCGGGCTCCGGGCGCGCGGCTGAATCCGACGTCGTGGATGTCGCAGGCGCAGCGCACGCGCTGAGGGCGAACACCGCCGCCAGCAACCAGCCGCCTGCCGTCATGGCGCGCGTCAGGCCGTCTCGCCGCCGTCGATCGAGATCGTCGTGCCGGTGAGATACGCGCTCTCGTCGCTCGCGAGGAACGCGTAGAGCGCGGCGACCTCGTCGGGGCGGGCGTGGCGGCCGAGCGGGATCCCCGCGTCCACCTCGGCGAGCATCTCCGGCGTGTACTCCGCCTGCTGCATCGGCGTCAGGACGTAGCCGGGGCAGACCGCGTTCACTCGCACCGCCGGCGCGAGCTCGAGCGCCATCGTCCGCGCGAGCAGGATCACACCGGCCTTCGACGCGTTGTAGTCGGCGTAGAGCGGGTGCCCGGAGAGCCCGTTCGTCGAGGCGGTCATCAGGATCGTGCCGCCGCCCGCCGCGACCATCCGCCGCGCCGCCTGCTGGGCGCAGAGGAAGACGCCGGTCAGGTTCACGTCGAGGACGCGCCGCCAGTCCTCCTCGCGGATCTCGAGGAACGGCGCCCGGATCGAGATGCCCGCGTTCGCGACGAGCACGTCGACACCGCCGAGCAGGTCGTCGACCCGGCGAAACGCCCGCTCGACCTGTGCCCCGTCCGCGACGTCGCAGAGGAGCGCACCCTCGAGTCCGGGCAGCCGCTCGTGTGCGGTCTCGATCTCCCGTTCGCCGACCGCGAGCGCGACGACGCGGGCGCCCTCCTCGAGGAAGCGCCGGCTCGTCGCCTCGCCGATCCCGCTCGTGCCGCCGGTGACGACGACGCGCTTGCCGGCGAGGCCTCTCACGTCACTTGACGACGCGCGCCGTGAGGATCCGGTCGAGCTTCGGGAACGTCTTGCGGAGGAACGACTCGCCCTGCGCGAACATCTGCCCCTGCGCGTTCGTCGGCGTCTCGCCATAGCCGTGGTAGAGCTTCGCGAGCACCTTCCTCCCGCTCGTGATCGCACCGAACGGCGCGAACCGCTGCGCGTCGAGGAACGCGTCGTTTCCGAGGTTCACGAACACCTGCGTCGTCCGGGTATTCGGCGACGCCGCGGCGGCGAAGGTCATCGTCCCGGGCGTGTTCGAGTGGCGCACCTTGTCGTCTGCGATCGTCGCGTTCAGCCACGCCTTCGAGATCTTCGGCGAGGGGCTGATCCCGAACTGGACGACGAAGCCGGGGACGACGCGGAAGAGCCGGTCGCCGTCGTAGAAGCGCGCGCGGACGAGGTTGTAGAAGCGGTCGGCGCCGCGCGGCGCCCAGGCACGGTGGACGGTGACGACGAACGCGCCCTTCGTCGTGTTGAAGCGCACCTTGAAGAGCGCGGGCGCCTTTGCATGCAGCTTCGCGGGGTGGAGCAGGGCGGGATTCGGCTTCGTCGCGGCAGTGGCCGGGACGGCGATGACGGCGGCGGCGAGCACCGTGAGCAGGATCGTTTTCACCCGCGCAGCCTAGATGGTTGCTGCCACGATCGCGCGTGTCCGGTTGCGCGGTCTGGCACGCCTGGGCCGCTTCGGCCCGTCTGCGGCCGGCGGAGCCGGCCTCCGCCGGTCCGGCGCTTCGCCGCGTCGATCGCTCACCGCTGCCACCAGCAGCGGCGAGCGCCCGTCGCGGCGCCCCAGACGCACCAGCCCACGCCCCGGAACAGGCGAGCTCGTGGCAGCAACCATCGAGCCCTATGATCGGTCCCGGTGAGCGTCTTCCGGCCGAGCGTCCGCGTCACCGGGCCCGACGGCAGCGAGTGGGAGGTCTACGCGTACCGGATCGCGCTGCCGTCGTGGGGACGCGATCCCGTAGACGTCGAGTTCGGCGGCGCCGATGTGCGTTCCCAGGCACTCTCCGGGCTCTTCGCCGCCGTCCAGTGGCTGCTGGGCGGCGCGGTCAGGCTCGGTGCGCTGCTCGTGTGGCACCTCCCGCGCGCTGTGCTCCGTGCGCTCGGCTCGGAGGAGTGGACGATCGAGGCGGTGACCTGGCAGCCGCACCGCACGAGCCTCGCGTGGCGGACGACGCGCGAGTACCGCGGCCACGTCCTCGCCCAGGTCGAGGGCCAGCTCGCCCGCGGCGAGACGCCGAAGCCCAACCACGCGCAGTATCTCGGCACCGACGGCTAGCTCAGCCGCTCGGCCAGATAGCGCAGCGCAAGCGGATAGCGGTACTCGATCGAGCTGTGCGTCCCGTCGAACAGCTCGAAGAAGACGTCGGTGACGCCGAGCCGCTCGAGCTCGCGGCGGAAGGCTTCTGCGCCGAGGTCGAGGTAGAACTGGTCGCGCTTGCCGCAGTCGAGGTAGACGGCGCGCAGACCGCGGAGCGCCTCCGCGCGGCCCGCCGCCATCCGCACGGGATCCCACGCGAGCCAGCGCTCCCACACCTCGGGTCGCAGCTTCCCCGTCTCGGGCTCGAACGGCAGGTCGACCGACCCGTTCTCGTTCGCCGAGTAGCAGGCGGCCATCGCCCACGTGTTCAAAAGCGGGAAGTCCGTGCTCTTCGTGAACGCGGGCCGGGAGCGGAAGTCGTCCCAGAAGGCCTCGAACGAGCCGTCGTAGGCGTCGCGGAGCGCCCGCGCCGCGTCGCGGAAGTCGGGCAGGTAGCAGAGCTCGAAGAGCGCGTCGCC
>DATFMW010000128.1:0-3081 GCA_035266765.1 Gaiellaceae bacterium
CCGAGCGCTCGGCGGAGGACGCGGTCGAGCCGGCCCACGAGATAGCTGACGCGGGGCGCCACGGCGGCGAGCCTAGCGCGCCCGGCGCTTTCTGGGTGTGCGGCGATACGGCACGCGGGTATTGCATGCAAAACCGGGTGGATGTGGCGAAATACCGGCGTTCTCTCGCGGATCTTGCATGCAATCCGCGACGGCGGTATGCTCGCCGCCGTGCCGCGCGGAGACCCCGCCAGCTCGCAGACCACGAAGGCCACACTCGGCGTCCGCGAGCTCGTCTTCGAGGGGGAGCTTGCTCCTGGCGAGCGCGTGCCCGAGGTCGGGCTGGCCGAACGGCTCGGTGTTTCGCGCACACCGCTGCGGATCGCGCTGGCGACGCTCTCCCACGAGGGCCTGCTCGAGCCGCTCTCCGGCGGCGGGTTCGGCGTCCGCGCGTTCACGCAGGGCGACGTCATCGACGCGATCGAGCTGCGCGGCGTCCTCGAGGGGACGGCGGCGCGGTTCGCGGCCGAGCGGCTTTCCTCGCGCGACGAGCTCGCGCCGCTCCAGCGGGCCGTCGACCAGCTCGATCCGGTCGTCGGGCAGATGGACCCGGAGGCGCTCGTCAGCTTCGTGTCGCTGAACGAGGAGTTCCACGCGAGTCTCCTCGAGCTCGCGAAGAGCCCCGTGCTCGCGCGCGCCCTCGTCAACGTCAACGCGCTCCCGTTCGCGTCGGCGAATGCGCTGCTCTCGTCGTACGCATACCTGCCCGGGTCGCGAGAGATCCTCGTCGTCGCGCAGCACCACCACCGGGCGCTGATCGAGGCGATCAGCGACGGGCACGGCGCCCGGGCGGAGGAGATCGCCCGCGAGCACGCGCGACTCGCCCGCCTGAACCTCGACCTCATGCTGGACGACCACGAGGCGCTGGCGAAGCTTCACGGCGGCCCACTTCTGCGGAGCGTGGCCGGTGGCTGACACCGGCGTCGCCTCCACGACACCGACCACTCCCGTTTCGTCTCGGAAGGAGAACCGATGAGCCCCAAGAGCCTCGCAGACAAGATCAAGGCGGCCGGCGGCGCGGTCGAGCTGGCGCGCAACTCCCAGATCGGGCCGTACGTCTACCCGGCCGTCCCCGCCGAGTTCTCGAACTGGCGCGAGGAGCAGGTCGCCTGGCGCGAGACGTCGGCGCTCTTCGACCAGTCCCACCACATGACCGACCTCTACCTCGAAGGTCCGGACGTGATCCGCCTCCTCTCCGACCTCGGCATCAACACGATGGGCAACGCGGCCGTGAACAAGGCGAAGCAGTTCGTTGCGGTCAACCACGACGGCTACGTGATCGGCGACGCGATCCTCTTCTTCCTCGAGAAGAACCGGGTCTCCCTCGTCGGGCGTCCGTCCGTGCACAACTGGGTGCAGTACCACGCGGAGACCGGCGACTACGACGTTCGCTGCGAGCGCGACGAGCGCACGGCGGTCAACCCGACCGGCGGCCGGAAGCTCTACCGCTACCAGGTGCAGGGCCCGACGGCGCTCGAGGTGCTGGCGAAGGCGAACGGCGGCTCGCTGCCGGAGATCAAGTTCTTCAACATGGGCGAGCTGACGATCGCCGGGCACACCGTCCGTGCGCTCCACCACGGCATGTCGGGCGCCCCCGGCATGGAGCTCTTCGGCCCGTGGGAGGACAGGGACGAGGTCAAGGCGGCGCTCGTCGAGGCCGGCAGCGACGTCGGCCTGAAGCAGGTCGGCGCGCGTGTCTACGCGACGAACACCCTGGAGTCGGGCTGGATCCCGTGCCCGCTGCCGGCGGTCTTCACCGGCGACGAGATGAAGGCGTACCGTGAGTGGCTGCCAGCGAACGGCTACGAGGCGACCGGCTCGCTCGGCGGCAGCTTCTACGCTGACGACATCGCCGACTATTACCTCACGCCCTGGGACCTCGGCTACGGCTCGTTCGTCAACTTCGACCACGAGTTCGTCGGCCGCGAGGCGCTGCAGGCGATGGCGGAGGCGCCGCCGCGGCGGAAGGTCACGCTCGCCTGGAACGGCGAGGACGTCGCGCGCGCGATCGGCACGCTGTTCCAGAAGAGCGGCGACGCGGTCAAGTACATCGACTTCCCGCTCTCGAACTACTCGACGTGGCCGAACGACCGCGTGATGGCGGGCGACCACATGGTCGGCGTCTCGACGTTCTCCGGCTACAGCTACAACGAGCGCTCGTACCTCTCGCTCGCCATCGTCGACAACGACGTCGAGATCGGCAACGAGGTCACGCTCATCTGGGGCGAGGAGGACGGCGGCTCGGCGAAGCCCGTCGTGGAGCCGCACGTGCAGGCCGAGATCCGGGCGATCGTCAGTCCGTGCCCGTACTCGGAGGTCGCGCGCACGTCGTACGCCGAGGGCTGGCGGACGAAGGCCGCGGCGGTCTGAGGGCGGCGGGAGCGGCGGACGTGTCTGCGCTGCGCGAGCAGCTCGCGCGACCGGGCGCGTTCGTCGTCGCGGCCGAGCTCGTCACGAGCCGCGGCCTCTTGACCACGGCGAACGGACGCGGGGTGCTCGAGACGTCGCGCGAGCTCGCGGCCGACCCGCGGATCGACGTCGTCTCGATCACGGACAACCCCGGCGGGCACGCGATGTTCTCGCCCGACACGCTCGGGACGGATCTCGTCGCGGGCGGCCAGGAGGTCGTGATCCACCTCGCGTGCAAGGACTGGAACCGGAACGCGCTCGAGAGCCGGGCCTGGACGCTCGGCTCGGGCGGCTTCGCGAACATCCTCGCGCTCTCCGGCGACTACCCGATGGACGGGCACAGGGGGCTCGCGGCGCCCGTGTTCGACATCGACTCGGTCGGGCTGCTCGCCCTGCTCGCCGAGATGAACGAGGGGCTGCCGGACGTGCGGAAGCCCGACGTGCGGCTCGACCGGACGGACTTCTTCCTCGGCTGCGTCGTCACGAACCACAAGCGCCACGAGCGCGAGGTGATGCCGCAGTACTTCAAGCTGCGCAAGAAGGTCGAGGCCGGCGCCCGCTTCGTGATCAACCAGATCGGCTGGCACGTGCGCAAGGACGACGAGCTGCTGCGGTTCGTCCGGCGCGCGCAGC
>DATFMW010000129.1:0-2306 GCA_035266765.1 Gaiellaceae bacterium
GCGAGCCTGCGGTGGACGTCGATCCGCAGCGCCTCGGAGGAGACGTAGGCGGACGGGACGTACGCGTCGATGCGGGCGTCGACCCGTACCGGACGGGCGGCGACGCGCTTGGAGCCCTGCAGCTCGGCGACCGCCTCGTTCAGGAGCTCGACGTAGAGCTCGAAGCCGACGGCCGCGACGTGGCCGGACTGCTCGGCGCCGAGCAGCTCGCCGGCGCCGCGGATCTCGAGATCGCGCATCGCGATCGCGAAGCCGGCGCCGAGCTCGGTGTGGTCGGCGAGCGTCGCGAGACGCGCCCGCGCCTCGGGCGTCAGCTCGCGCGCGTCCGGGTAGCAGAGGTACGCGTACGCGGTCTCGTCCGAGCGGCCGACGCGCCCGCGGATCTGGTAGAGCTGCGAGAGGCCGAGCATGTCGGCGCGCTCGACGATCAGCGTGTTCGCCTGCGGGATGTCGATCCCCGACTCGATGATCGTCGTCGAGACGAGCACGTCCGCGTCGCCGCGCAGGAACGCGTGCATCTTCTCCTCGAGCTCCTTCTCGCGCATCTGCCCGTGCGCGACGAGGATGCGCAACTCCGGGCAGACCTGCGCGAGCTGCGCGGCCCGCTCTTCGATCGACTCGACACGGTTGTGCAGGAAGAAGCTCTGCCCTCCCCGCTCCTTCTCGCGCCGGAGCGCGAGCACGACGGTCTCCTCGTCGTACTCGCCGACGGTGGTGCGGATCGGGCGCCGGCCCTCGGGCGGCGTCTCGATGATCGAGATGTCGCGCATGCCGGCGAGCGAGAGGTGGAGCGTGCGGGGGATCGGCGTCGCCGAGAGCGTCAGCACGTCCACCTCGAGGCGCAGGGACTTCAGCAGCTCCTTCTGGGCGACGCCGAAGCGCTGCTCCTCGTCGAGGACGACGAGTCCGAGCTCCTTCGGGATCACGTCGCGGCTGAGCACGCGGTGGGTCCCGATCAGGACGTCGACTTTTCCTTCGGAGAAGTCCTTCAGCGTCTGCTTGACCTGCTTCGGCGCGACGAAACGGGAGACCATCTCGACGCGGAGCGGGAAGTCGCGGAAGCGCGCGCGGAAGGTGTTCCAGTGCTGCTCGGCGAGGATCGTCGTCGGTGCGAGCATCAGCACCTGCTTGCCGTTGACGGCGACCGCAAACGCGGCGCGGACGGCGACCTCCGTCTTGCCGAAACCGACGTCGCCGCAGACGAGGCGATCCATCGGGCGCGGCGACTCGAGATCCTCCTTCACCGCCTCGATCGCCTGCTCCTGGTCGGGTGTCTCGCGGAAGGGGAACTCGGCCTCGAGCCGGGCGAGCCACTCGTGTGAGAGGTCGTACACGATCCCTTCGCGGGTCTGCCGCTGCGCGTAGAGCTGGATCAGCTCGGTCGCAAGCTCCTGCACCGACTCGCGGGCGCGCGACTTGAGCAGCTGCCACGCCTTGCCGCCGAGCTTCGACAGCGCGGGCGCGGCCCCGTCGGCGCCGACGTAGCGGGAGACCTTGCCGAGCTGCTCGTGCGGGACGTAGACCCGGTCGTCGCCGCGAAACCCGAGCACGAGGTAGTCGCGCGTGATCCCGCCGACGGTATTCGTCTCGAACGCGATCAGCTGTGCGACGCCCTGATCCTCGTGGACGACGTAATCGCCGGTGCGCAGGTCGGCGAACGACTGCAGGGCGCGCCCGCCGAGCCGGCGCTCGCGCGGGGCGCGGCGGCGGAAGACCTGGTGGTCAGGAAGGAGGACGAGTCCGAGGTCGCGCCAGACGAAGCCGCGCCGGGCGGGCGAGACCGCGAACAGAATCCCGGGCTCCTCGGGCAGCGGCTCGCCCGGCTCGAACATCTGCGCCTCGACCTTGCGCAGCAGGTTCTGGGTGCGGAGCGCCTCGCCGCGGTGCGGGAACGCGACGACGACCCGCTGGCCGGAGCGGACGAGCGCGTCGAGCTCGTTCTCGGCCTCGGCGAGCCCGCGCGCCGCGATCGCGGGGCGCTGCGCCTCGAAGGCGAGCGGCTGCCCCTGCGGAAACGAGTCGAGCTCGGTCGTGCCGGCGAGCGAGGGCGGCGAGGCGGTCCCGTCCTCGGCCCAGACCCGGCGAGCGTCGTCGGGCCGGAAGACGAGGTCGGGGACGCGGTCGAGCACGGGCACGAGGTCGTCCGGGACCGGCCGCGGCTCCTCCCCCTCTTCGCCAAGTGACACGTTGTCACTTGGGTCGAGCAGGTCGAGCCGGCGCTCGGCGGCCGGGTAGAGGGTCGCCTCGGCGACCGGGCGGAGCGCGCGTTGCGTGAACGGGGAGAAGGCCCGGATCGACTCGATCTC
>DATFMW010000130.1:0-4261 GCA_035266765.1 Gaiellaceae bacterium
TCCTGCGATCGGAGCCGGGCCGATCCATGGCGCGCGCGTCCTCGAACCTCACCCGGATCTCGCAGGACGCACGCGGTTCGCCACAACACTTCCTGAGCACCAAGCGGTCGAGGAGGCGATTCGAACCCTTCACGCCGAGCACGGCGTGCGTACTTTCAACCTGTCGATCACCTACGACGACCCCTTTGCGGGGCCGCACGTCGGACTTCTGACCGAACAGCTTGACACCCTGATCCGCGAACTCGGGATCGTCGTTGTCGTTTCTGCTGGGAACCTTCGTGCCTCCGTGGACGGCTCCCTGCCGAACGGTCGGCATGCCCTGGACGACTACCCCGACTACCTGACGGACGAGATGGCCCGAGTCGCAGAGCCCGCGAACGCAGCCCTCGCGCTCACCGTCGGGTCGATCGCCCGTTCGAACGCGCCGCAGACACCCGGCGGAGTGGCCAGGGTGGGTGATCGAGCTATCGCGGAAGTCGACGAGATGTCGCCGTTCTCGCGGACAGGTCCGGGTACCGGACGCTCACAGAAGCCCGACATGGTCACGTATGGCGGGAATTGGGTGATCAACGACACCGGGCGACTCGACCCGAACAACCTCGGCGTCGGCGTCGTCTCCACAACCGTACCGACCGGAGGACGTCTGTTTCACATGGCTTCCGGAACCAGCTTCTCCGCCCCGCGTGTCACACGCCTGGTCGCAGACGTGTGGGAGACATACCCAGAGGCATCGGCGAACCTCGTACGGTGCCTGGTCGGACTCGCCTGCCGACCAACGACCGCCGCGAGAGACCAATTCGACGAAGCGGAGCACCAGCAGAGGGCAATTGGCCTGGGAACGCCGAGCCCGGCGATGGCGCGTGAATCGGGCGGGAACCGCGTCGTGATGTTCTTCGACGGCACCATCGACCCCGACAGTGTTGTGATCCACCCTCTGCCCATACCGGCCGACTTCGCAGCGGGCAGATCGCCTCGCAGGATCGCAGCCGCCCTTGCGTTCGATCCTCCCGTTCGCCGCCAACGTCGCGAATACCTCGCAGCGACCATGACCTTCGACCTCGTCCGCGCGGTCTCCGTCGCCCAGCTCCGCGACATCTACCGCCACCAGGGCGGTGAACGCGAGGAGATGCTCAACGACCGTCGACGGGTCTCCCTACAACCTGGAACAACCCGTCTTTCGTCGAGCACGCTTCAGGTGCGCGAGTGGCGGCCGCGGATGATGCAGGTCGACGACGGAGACACGTACTACCTCGTGGTCACACATCGCCGAGCGCCGTGGGGACCCGATGGAGCGCAGACCTACGCGGTCGCGGTCGAGCTGGTCGACGAAGGGCGGATCCAGCTCGACCTCTACGGACTCGTTCAGCAACGCGTCGAAGTCCCAGCGCGGGCTCGCATCCGGATCTAGTCGGCGCCGTAGTGCAGATCGAGGCGCCTCACTCCTCTATCGGATGACCCATCTCGGCGAACTCGCACCTGCATAGACGCTGCATAGAGCGCGTTTGCAAGGTCGCCTGTGTGAGCTCTCGATTTAGGTGTCGCTTGACACGTAGTTGATCCGTCCGTCCCGTCGCACGCAGATGTCACACGCCCTTCGCGTGTGATCTCACAGAGTTCGCATGACCGTGTCAGAGCGGTGAGGCCCTTGAGGTCTCGCCGCTCTGATCTGCTCTGACGAGCAAACCATGTCCCGCGCGCGGAGGCGACGGCTTCAGTCGCACGCGACGGATACGAATCGGTCGAATGCCAGGCGGGACGCTCAGCGGAAGCGAGACGACCGGAAGTTGCCAAGAAGACTCGCGCGGCGAGCCTGGGCGAAGCCCTCAATAGCGGCCGAGCTCGATCAGGCGCTCGTCGCTGATCCCGAAGTGGTGCGCGACCTCGTGCAGCACGACGTGCCGCACCGCCTCGGCCAGCCGCTCGCCTGTCTCGCCGTAGAGGCGCTCGAGCGGGCCGCGGTAGATGGTGATCTTGTCCGGGAGCGCGCCGACGTAGCCGCTCGTGCGGCGCGTCAGAGGGACGCCCTCGTAGAGGCCGAGCAGCGGCTGGCCCGGCGGCGGCTCGTCGTCGACGACGATCGTCACGTTCGACATCGCGCCGCGCAGGTCGGCCGGCAAGGCGTCGAGCGCGTCCTCGGCCGCCCGGACGAAGTCGAAGCCGGCCCGCTCGTCGTGATCCTCGCCCACCCGCGAAGCGTAGAGGTGGTTCAGGGACGCCTACGCCGCGGAGCCGGACTCTCGTTCCATCTGGTCCGCGTGGTCGTCGATCCAGGCGCGCCAGTCGGACCGCTCGACGCCGCCGCCGCCGAGGAGCTCGCTATCGGGGCCGACCGCACCGGCGAGCGCGCTCCGGAGGTCGGCGTCGAAGACGTCCGGGCCGCCGGCGCAGCGCACGCGCCACGTCCCGTCGGGGTCGAGCTCGACCTCGACACGGCGTCCATCGATCGCATAGGTCTGCCACACGGTCAGCCCTGTGT
Organism: Gaiellaceae bacterium; assembly: GCA_035266765.1. Taxonomy (GTDB): domain Bacteria; phylum Actinomycetota; class Thermoleophilia; order Gaiellales; family Gaiellaceae; genus Palsa-739. Next base: position 2,477 of record DATFMW010000130.1, read on the forward strand.
GCCGGCAGGTGCTGCTTCTTGTCAACTACGGATACCCCGAAGGGCGGAGACAAGACAATCGGCTCCGCGACATCGCGACGCCGCTCGGGGTGCCGCGCGCCGCCGGCGCCCACACGATGGTGAGGCCATGGAGCACCGGTCACCACATCACCTCGTCGTGCTGGCGGAGGACGACCCGGAGGTCCGCCGCCTCATCGGGACGATGCTCGCGCACGAGGGATACGCGACCGCACGGGTGACGACGGGATGGGAAGCGCTCGCCGCCGTCGAGCGGTTCGCACCCGCCCTCGTCGTCCTCGACGCCGACGTCGAATCACCGAACGGCATCGCGCTCACCCAGCTACTGAAACGCAACCCACGCCACAGCCACGTGCCCGTACTCCTCCTCACCACCCACGCCGACTCGACACGGATCAAGGAGGCACTCGCCGCCGGCGCCGCCGGGTACCTGGCAAAACCGCTCCACACCGACGCGCTCCGAGACGCGATCGCGTCGCTCGTTCCCCCGGCCTCCCCGCTCGCCGCCTGAGCCCAGCCCCGCGCCGCTACCGCTTCACCAGCGCGCGCAACCACCGCCGATACACATCCATGTCAGCCCGCACCCAGTCGCCGTGCGTCTGGTGCCGGCAGATCGTCCCGTCGCGGCCAATCACGAAGTGCGCGCACGTGCCCGGAAGCTCACCCAGCTCGGGGTCGGCAGAGGCGCCTCGCAAGCAGGCTGACCCTGGCCGTTTGCCGGCCCCGGGCCGCGGGAATCCGCGGCTGCGCGGATGGCCGGCCGGCCCGACCGACGACACGTCTCTGTCGACGAGTCCTCGGAGACCGCAGATGCCTTCGCCTCATCCCGAACCGACCCGTGTGCGGCAGGCCGCGATCGCCTTCGGCCCGGTGCCGTCGCGGCGGCTCGGGCGCAGCATCGGCATCAACAACATCCCGCCGAAGGTCTGCTCCTATGCCTGCATCTACTGCCAGGTCGGCGCGACCCCGAGCCCCCAGGTCGAGCCCCGGCCCATCTATCCGCCCGAAGAGGTGGCGGCCCACGTCGTCACCCACGTGGCCAAGGTTCGCGCCCGTGGAGAGCGCATCGACTACCTCACCTTCGTCCCCGACGGCGAACCGACACTCGACGCGGGCCTGGCCCGCAGCATCGAGCTGCTCCGTCCGCTCGGGATCCCGATCGCCGTGATCTCGAACGGGTCGCTCGCCTGGCGCGCAGAGGTGCGCGAGGCCCTTCGGCTGGCCGACTGGGTCTCCGTCAAGGTCGACACGGTGGACGAGGCGACCTGGCAGCGGCTGAACAGACCGGCCGCCCAGCTCCGGCTCGCAACGGTGCTGGACGGGATCCGCATGCTCGCGGACGGCTTTCCCGGCCGACTCGCCTCCGAGACGATGCTCGTCGCGGCCGTCAACGACGGGCCAGCCGGCGTGTCGAGAGTCGGAGCCTTCCTGCGCGAGATCGGGGTCTCGACCTCCTACCTGGCGATTCCGACGAGACCGCCGGCAGTCGCGACGGCGCACGCTCCCGACGAGGAGACGGTGATCCGCGCCTACGAGGTCATGTCGGAGACGGTCGCAGACGTCGAGCTGTTGATCGGCTACGAGGGCGACGCCTTCGCGGCCAGCGGCGACCCACGTGCCGACCTGCTCGCGATCACCGCAGTCCACCCGCTCCGCGAGTCCGCCGTGCGCGACCTGCTCGAGCGCAGCAACGCCGACTGGAGCGTCGTCGAGGGGCTCGAGCGAGACGGGGAGATTCGAGCGGTCGAGTACGCCGGCAGCCGCTTC
>DATFMW010000131.1:0-4469 GCA_035266765.1 Gaiellaceae bacterium
TCCTCTCGAGCGTCTCGGCGACGAGCGCCGGGCCGTCGAGCCCGGCCGCGCGCGCCTCGGAGCCGACGATCAGACGGTGGGCCAGGACGGGCGCCGCGACGGCCTTCACGTCGTCCGGCGTCAGGTAGTCGCGGCCTTCGGCGAGCGCGCGCGCCTTCGCGACGCGCAGGAGCGCGATCCCGGCGCGCGGGCTCGCGCCGAGGTAGAGGCGGTCGTCGCCCCGTGTCTGGCGGAGCAGGGTGACGACGTAGCGGCTGAGGCTGTCCTCGACGTACACCGCACGCGCCGCTGCCGCGAGACCGAGCACGTCGTCGGCGTCGGCGACCGGCCGGAGCGACTCGAGCGGCGGCACGTGCGTCTGCTCGTCGAGCATCCGCGCCTCCTCGGCGAGCGGCGGGTATCCGAGCGCGATCCGCAGCGCGAAGCGGTCGAGCTGCGCCTCCGGGAGCGGATACGTCCCCTCGTACTCGATCGGGTTCTGCGTCGCCATGACCATGAACGGCTGCTCGAGCGGATGCGTGACACCGTCGATCGTGACCTGGCTCTCCTGCATGCACTCGAGCAGCGCCGCCTGCGTCTTCGGTGAGGCGCGGTTCACCTCGTCGACGAGCAGCAGGTGCGCGAACACGGGGCCCGGCCGGAACTCGAACCCGTTCGTCCGCTGGTCGAACACGTTGACGCCCGTGACGTCGGACGGCAGCAGGTCGGGGGTGAACTGGACACGCGAGAACGAGCAGTCGAGCGAGCGGGCGAGCGCCTTCGCAAGCATCGTCTTCCCCACGCCCGGGAAGTCCTCGATGATCAGGTGCCCTTCGGCGACGAGGCACAGAACGACGAGGCGCAGGGTCTCCGCGGGGGCGTGGACGACGCGGCCGAGGTTGGCCGTGAGCGCGGCGACGAGATCGGCCGCCGCGGGCGCAGCGGCCCGCTCAGCCAAGAAGGCGTTCCACCTCGTCGAGGATCGTCGCGGCGATCTCGGCCTTCGGCGCCTTCGCAAGCGTGCGCTCGCCGGCGGCCGAGACGAGAGTCACCTCGTTGTCGGGAGTCTCGAAGCCGATGTCGGTGCGGGAGACGTCGTTGAAGACGAACAGGTCGGCGCCCTTGCGGGCGAGCTTCTCACGCGCGCGCTCGAGGCCGCGCGTGCCGACGTCGGCGGCGAAGCCGACCAGAAGCTGGCCGGGGAGGCGGCGCTCGCCGAGTGCGGCGAGAACATCGGTCGTGGGTGCGAGCGCGACCGTCCACGCGGAGGAGTCCTTCGGGCGTTTCGCGGTGAGCGTCTCGGCCGGCCGGTAGTCCGCGACCGCAGCAGCCATCACGACGACGTCGGCCTCGGCGGCGCGCGCGAGCGCCTCGCGCTCGAGATCCGCGGCCGTCGGCGTCTCGACGACGTTGATCCCGGCCGGAACGGGAACGCCGAGGTTCGCGGCCAGGAGCGTCACGCGGCCACCGCGGCGGCGCGCCTCCGCCGCGAGGGCGACGCCCATGCTGCCCGAGGAGCGGTTGCCGAGGAACCGGACAGCGTCGAGCGGCTCGCGCGTGCCTCCGGCCGAGACGAGGACGCACTTGCCGGCGAGCGGACCCGTTCCGGCGAGTAGCTCCTCGGCGGTGCGGACGATGTCCTCGGGCTCTGCCATCCGCCCCACGCCGAGCTCGCCTTCGGCGGTCTCGCCCTCGTCGGGGCCGACGAGAACGGCGCCGCGGGCGCGCAGCGTCTCGGCGTTCGCGCGGGTTGCGGCGTGCGCCCACATGCGGGGGTTCATCGCCGGCGCGACGAGCAGCGGGCCGCGATGCGCGAGTGCCGCCTCGGTGAGGACGTTGTCGGCGAGCCCGTGCGCGAGCTTCGCAAGCGTGTTCGCGGTGCACGGCGACACGAGCAGGAGATCGGCACCGGTGAGATGGAGATAGACGTCGTCGCCGGGCGGCCGCCGGGCGAGCGCGCGAAACGTCTCCGCCGCGACGAAGCGCTCGGCTCCCGGTGTGACGAGCGGGACGACGTCGTGACCGGCCTTGACGAGCAGCCTGCACACCTCGCAGGCCTTGTAGGCGGCGATGCCTCCCGTCACTCCGAGCAGGACGCGGGCCATGACCCCATGATGCCTGTCCCCGGTCGTGACGGTCAGGCGAGCACTTCGTAACGGTCCTCAGAGACCGGGACGTGTCCGAACGGGGCGGTCTATCGAGCTGGGAACCGCTCGCTGACCGGGATCCCGTCGTCGCGTCCCGGGCGAGCATCACGGTCCAGCCTCAGAGGCCGGGGCATGTCCGAACCGGACAGGCAGGCGAGCGAGGCGGCGGACGCTACGCGGCGTACTTGTACTCGAGCATGCCCTCGGCGACTTCCTCGAGGGCCATGGTCAAGTAGTTCTTCGAGCGCGACTCGACGAGCGGCGGCGGATTGTCGTCGAACGTGCCCTCGCCGAGCTGATGATGGTAGTTGTTGATCTGCCGGGCGCGCTTGGCGGCCACGATGACGAGCGCATAGCGCGAGTCCACGTGTTCCAGCAGTTCGTCGACGCGAGGTTGGATCATCGTTGCGGCATGGTAGCTGCCGGGGCGAGCAGGCCGCGCACGAGCTGCGCCAGCTGCCCGACGGCATGGTCGAGCTCGTCGTTCTCGACGACGTAGTCGAACTCGCCAGCCTGCAGGAGCTGCTTGCGGGCGAGCTCGATCCGCTCGCCGATCTCGCCGGCACTCTCGGTCGCGCGCTCGCGCAGGCGCCGCTCGAGCTCGTCGACGGGCGCGAGGATGAAGATCGTCACGGCGCCCGGCACCTTCTCCGCCACGCGCAGCGCCCCTTCGGTCTCGAGCTCGAGCAGCGGCACCCGCCCCTCGGCCGCGATCCGGTCGAGCTCCGAGCGGAGCGTCCCGTACCGGTGCCCGGAGACGTAGTCGACGTGCTCGAGGAACTCGTCCCGCACGATCCGGGCGCCGAAGTCTTCCGGCGAGAGGAACCAGTACTCGCGGCCGTCGCGCTCCCCGGGGCGTCGCTCCCGGGTCGTCGCGGACACCGTGACCGCGAGGTCGGGCACGCGATTCAGGAGCTCCCGGATCAGCGTTCCCTTCCCGGCCCCGGACGGGCCGGTCACCACCAGGACGGCGGGCCGCCCCTTAACGGTTGAAGAGGTCAATCAGCTCCGTGCGCTGCCGGTCGGAGAGGCCGCCGACGGTCTTCGACTGGCTGATCCTCGCCGTCGTCAGGAAGCGCGCAGCCTTCACGCGACCGAACTTCGGTACGGCCATGAGGATGTCGATCACCTTCGCCGTCGAGACGTACTCGGGCGGGCTCTCGAGGATCTGCTCGATCCGGACCTTGCTCTCCTTCAGGTCCTTCTTGAGCTGGGCCCGCCGGACCCGCACGTCGTTCGCGCGCTTGAGGGCGTCCATGCGCTGGTCGAGGGAACGGACGGGCGCGTGTGCCTGGAGTTTGGGCGAAGCCATCGGAGCGCCGATCTTACCAACCGCCCCGATCTGATCAAGCGAGAGCTTTTTGGCCTCTATCCAGGCGTTTTTCGGGCTTGGAAGCGAACCCGTATGCGTCGTCTGGCTCGGCAACACCGACGGCGACCGCAGCTGCTGCGAGCTCGGCGCGTACGCGGGCGGGCGCGTCGGGGTCCGCGAAGAGCACGGTGCCGAGCGCAACGTGGCGTGCTCCGCAGGCGATCAGCTCGAGCGCGTCCTGCCCGGTCTGGACGCCGCCCATGCCGACGATCGGGAGGCCCGTCGCCGCGTGGCAGGCGCGGACGGCGTGCAGCGCGACGGGCTTCAGCGACGGCCCCGAGAGCCCACCGCTGCCGCGTGCGAGCACCGGGGCGAGGGTGCGCGGATCGAGCGCGACGCCGCGCAGCGTGTTGATCAGCGAAAGTCCGTCGGCGCCGGCGGCGGTCACGGCGCGGGCCACCTCGGCGACGTCCGCGTGTGCGGCGGAGAGCTTCGCGTAGAGCGGCAACGTCGTCGCGGCGCGGCAGGCGGCGACGATCTCCGCGGCCGAGTCGGCCGCCTCGTCGACGTTCGGGCACGAAAGGTTTACCTCGACGGCCGCGACGTCGTCGCGTCCGTGGATGGCAGCGCAGGTCTCGGCATAGTCCGCCGCGGAGAACCCACCGATGGACACCCAGATCGGGATGTCGAGTGCGCTAACCAAACGCGGCAGCGTTTGGCTCAGGAAGCGTTCGCGGCCCGGGTTCGCGAGGCCGATCGCGTTCAGCATCCCGTGCGCCGTCTCGGCGATGCGCGGCGGCGCGTTGCCCTCACGCGGCAGCGGCGTGATCGTCTTCGTCACGAAGCCGTCGAGCTGCCGCGCGACCTCGGGCGCGGTCAGCGCGTCGAGACAGCCGCTCGCGTTCAGGAGCATCACGGCACGCGCTCGCTCACGCGACCGTGCGCTAGGGGGCTCAGAGAGATCCGCACCTCGCCGCTCGTCCTCTCTGCCTTCGCAGAGAGGACGGGGCCCTCGACGCAGAGGCGCTTCA
>DATFMW010000132.1:0-6376 GCA_035266765.1 Gaiellaceae bacterium
TCGTACGCCGGAGCCGCGACGTCGTTGCCCGCGGCGTCCTTCTGCGGCGACCAGTAGAGCCGCGTGTTCGGCTCGTTCCCGACGATGAAGTCGTGGATCCCCCACTGCTTCACGGTGTCGGCGACCTTCGCGGCCCACGCACAGAACGCGACGGGATCGTGGCTCGTCGCGTCGGGTGCCGGTGTGCCGGCGTAGAGTGCGAGCACGATGTGGATGCCTGCGGCCTGCGCCTTCGGTGCAGCCCGCTCGAGGAACGGCAGCTCGGCGATCGTGTCCGGCGTCGCCGGGTTGAAGGCGAGCGTCCAGCGGTTCTCGGTCAGGTTCGCGCCCTGGAGCTGCGAGTAGAACCAGGCGCCTCCGTCGTTCGCGTACTTCGACGTGTCGTCGGCGACGCCCCAGCTGATGCCGGGCACTGCCGCAAGCGGCGTCGCCGTTCCGGCTCCCGCCCGCCCCGTCGTCGCGCCCGCGACCGTGGCGGCGACCAAGGCGCACCCCACAGCGAGCGCCGTTACAAGCTTCTTCACAGTCTCTCTCCCTTTGCTTCCGAGCCCGGTGTGATGGCCACGTGACGTACATCGGCACCACTTCGACCGCAGCCACAGGCTGACCGGCCCATCTTTCGGAAAGGTGGGACCTAGTCCTTCAGGCGGGCGGCGCCCACCGCATCGACGAGTCGCGCCGCTCCGAACCGGACGGGATCGTCGGCCGGGAGCCCGGTCTCGTCCTCGGCGGCTGCGACGGCGGCGCGCGCCGCCTGCTCGTCGAGCTGCCGCGTGTTGACGGCGATCGCCGCGACCGTGGCGGGCCGGGCGGGCAGGGCGAGCGCCTCGTGCAGGGCGACGAGCTCGGAGAGCGGCGGGATCGGGTGCGGGCCGCCGCCGGCGCCCTCGATCTCCGTCCGTCCCGCCTCGTGACAGAGTACGAGCAGGTGCGGGACGCTGCCGTGGTAGAGGCCGAGCGTCACCCCGGAGTAGACCGGGTGCAGGATCGCGCCCTGTCCTTCGATCCAGAGGAGGTCGGCGCCGCGCTCGTGCCCTTCGACGACGAGCCGCTCGGCGGCACCCGCGATGAAGTCCGCGACGACGGCGTCGACCGAGATCCCCCAGCCCGCGATCGCGATACCGGTCTGGCCGGTCGGCACGAACCCGGAGCGCAGGCCGCGGCGGCGCGCCTCGAGGTCGAGCTCGAGCGCGACGGTCATCTTCCCGATCGCGCAGTCGGAGCCGACGGTGAGGACGATCGTCGCGGGGACGGCGAGGTTCGCGCCCGTCGCCGTCGAGAGGTCGGCGGGCGGACGGCGCAGGTCGCGCAGCTCGACGCCGTGACGCGTCGCGAGGTCGCGCAGCTCCGGGTCATCGCCGAGGAAGACGTGCAGCCCGTTCTCGATGTCGAGTCCGTTCACGATGCAGCTCCGCAGGATGGCCAGCCACTCCGGTGGAAAATGGCCGCCCTGCGTGACGACGCCGACGAGCGCCGTCGTCGGGTCGAAGCCGAGGGCATCGTCGACGGTCGCCACGACCGGGAGACCACCGGTCGTCTCTCCCGCGCGCGTCGAGTCGAGGATCGCGACGACGTCGCTGCCGCGGTAGCGGAGAACGCCCCACATCGTCTTGGCGTAGTGCGGGTCGCCGGAGAATCCCTCGGCGAGGATCAGGTAGCGCGTCTCGCTCACGCCGCGGCGACGCCGAGGCCGGGCGCGTCGGCCGGGAGCTGGATACCGTCCGCGAACACGACTCCCGGACACGGGTCGTGTGCGAGCAGCAGATTGCCGTCGAGGTCGACGTGGTCGAAGAGCGATGCGATCTGCGCACCGGCTGCGATGCCGAGCCCGGACTCCACCATGCAGCCGAGCATGCAGCCGAGGCCGAGGGCGCGCGCTGCGTGCACCATCCGCACCGCCTCGCGGATCCCGCCCGACTTCGCGAGCTTGACGTTGATCCCGTGGGCCCGCTCGGCGCAGGCCGCGACGTCGGCGAGCGTGTGGCAGTCCTCGTCGACGTAGATGGGGAGCGGCGACCGCGCTTTCAGCACGGGGCCGCCGTCGTCTCCCGTTGGGAGCGGCTGCTCGCAGTACTCGACCCCGAGCTCCGCGAGCGCGGGCACGGTCTCGAGTGCCTCGTCGAGCGTCCAGGCCTCGTTGACGTCGACCTGGAGCGGAACGCCGGCGACGGCCGCCACGGCGCGCACGCGCTCGGCGTCGAGCCCGTCGCGGCCGCCGAGCTTCAGCTTCAGCCGCTGGAACCGGCCCCGCACCTTCTCGGCCCGCCGCGCCATGTCGTCGGGGTCGCCGAGCCAGATCGTCCACGACGTCGGCGGGCCGGCCTGCGGGAGCCCGAGCATCCGCCACGTCGGCTGGCGGGCCAGCTTCCCTTGCAGGTCGTGGAGCGCCGCGTCGAGCGCCGCCCTGGCGGCGAACTCCCGGGCGGGGAGCCTCGCGAGCACCTCCTCGAGCGCGAACGGGTCGCCGCCGAGAAGCGCCGCGTGCTCCTCGACGTAGGCGAGCGCCGATTCCGTCGACTCCTCGTAGCGCTCGATCGGCGCAGCCTCGCCGAAGCCCGAGACATTGTCATGGCGCAGCTCGACCTGGAGCACGTCCGCGGTGTCGCTGGCGCTGCGCGAGATGACGAAGGTCTCGGCGAGCTCGAGCGTCACGATCTGCGCCTCGACGTGCACGTGCGAGAACCTAACAGCGCGAGAGGAGCGTCCACCCGGAGGTCGGGAAGCGCCGCGCGCACCAGTGCCCCGGCGGCCGGACGGTGACCCCCTTGCCGAGCACGACCCAGTTGAGGCCCGCGGCGGACTGCTCGGGCAGCCAGACGAGGCGGCGGCCGAGCGTCGCGCCCCAGAGCGGGTACTCCCAGTCGTCGGGAGCGAGGTCGACGCCGAGGCGCGCCTGTGACGGGACGGTCCGGGCGACCGCTGCCAGCACGGGCGCGCGCTCCGGCTCGCGGATCGCCTGCGCCGCCGGACGGCTGAGATCCCAGACCGGTGTGCCGCCGCCGAGGCCCGTCGGCTTCGACACGTTGTAGGCGAGCGCGAGCGCGACGGCGGCAGCGGCGATCGCGAGTACCGTCGCGCGGACGAGCGCACGGCGCAGAACGGCGGGTGCGAGCGGCAGCGTCAGCGCCGCGGGCGTGATCAGGAACCGGTCGACGTAGAGGTTCCAGCGCGTCCCGAGGGCGAGCGCGACGACGTAGAGCGGCAGTGCGAGCGCGAGTGCACCGCGGGTGCGGCCCGTCCGCCGCAGCGCCCAGGCCGCGAGGAAGCCAACCGAGAGCGGCACGAGCAGGAGGAAGCCGAGCGGGCCGAACGCAGACGAGTCCTCGTTGGCGACGTCGTTGACGTCGTAGGTGAACTCGAACGTGCCTTGCGTCGTCGCCCCAGGTGGGTTCGTCGGGATGCCGAGACCGTCGAAGACGCGCTTCGCCGCGCCGGAGACGTGTTCCGTGAGGGCCGCCGGCGGATGGAAGCCCGAGAGATCGACGAGGCGGTACGTCGTCCGCGCGATGCTCGAGACCGTCCCCGCCGCGGTGACCTGCGGCGGCATCGTCGAGAGCTGCGTCGCGCGCCCCTGCGGACGCCCCGTCTCGACGAGATTCTGGACGTACGCGTACATGCCGACGAGCGCGAACCCGGCGAGCGCCGACGCCGCCACCGCCGCGAGCCGCCGCCGCGGCAGCATGAGCAGGCCGATCACGACGAGCGGCGTGAGCGCATAGAGGAACGTGAGCTTCGTGCCCGCCGCGAGGCCGAGCGCGAGTCCGGCGAGCCCCGCCTCGGCGCGCGTGCGACCGAGCGCGAGCGCAACCGCGGCGGCGACGAACGACGCCTCGACGAGGTCGTTCTGCGCCTGGACGGACTCGAGCGCGACGATCGTCAGCGTCGGGAAGAGCAGCGCGGCAAATGCCGAGGCGCGGACGCCGTGGCCGAGGCGGCGGGAGATGGCGAAGACCGAGACGGTGGTCGCGAGGCCGGCGAGGAGCTGCGGCAGCGCGGCGAGCAGATCGCGGCCGAGGAAGACCACCGTCCAGAGGACGAGCAGCTCCGCGTTCTGCGGATAGGCGTTCTCGATCCCGTTGTGGGTCGGGATGTAGCCGAGGCTCCCCTGCGCCCGCCAGGCGGCAACGCGGGCCAGGTGGTAGTGCAGCGAGTCCCAGTTGTTCGGCGGAGACGCGACGACGACGAAGAGCTCGTACCCGAACGCGAGCGCGACGACGGTGCCGAGCGCAATGAGCAGCACGCCATGGATGTCCAGTGCTCCATGGATATCCATGGCCAACGTCGGTCGTGGACGTGGCCGGTCGAGGCGAAGCCACGCGGTGGCCGCGATCGCGAGGCCTCCCGCGACGAAAAGGGCGTACCCGAGTGGACGGATCGCGTGTGCGAGCGAGAGCACCTCGGCCGCCGCGACCACCTCCGCGCAGACGACGACCCACCAGCCGACGAGGAACACGGCACCGCGGAGCCGCAGCGACGCGGCGACGAGCCAGCCGGTCGCGGCCACCGCCGCCCCTGCGAGGAAGAAGCCGATCACGGGCCGTGAAGCCTACGACGGAACGGTGCGCTCAGCGTGCGACGCGCGAGCCGCCGACGATCGTCTCGAGCCCGGAGGCGAGCCGGACGAGCGCCTTGTGCCCGCCGTCGTAGTCGGGCGCCCAGAGCAGGAGCGTCGCCTCCTCGCCCGCGACGCGGCAGGGCTCCTCGCCGAGCCCCTCGCCGTCGAGCCAGGCCCGGATGAACGGGTTCGCGGCGCGCTCGGCAGCGATCGTCGTCTGCTCGCGGTGGCCCGGCAGCACGACCGTCTCGGGCGGGAGCGCGAGCAGGACGTCGAGGATCGAGTGCTTCAGCTCGGCCAGGCTGCCGCCCGGGCCGGACGTGCCGCCGACGGTGCCCTTGAAGAGGACGTCCGCGGTGAGGCAGTGCGTGCCGTCGACGAGGAACGCGAGGTGGTCGGGGGAGTGGCCCGGCGTCGCGAGGGCGCGGATCTCGAGGGCGCCGCTCGCGATCGTCGAGCCGTCGCCGATCCTCTCGTCGGCGGCGACTGCCGTGTCGGGGTGCGCGAGGATCGGGGCGTCGACGCGGCGCGCGAGCTCCTCGATCCCGTCCACGTGGTCGGGGTGACCGTGCGTGCAGAGGACGTGCGTGATCTCGATGTCCTCCGCCTCGGCCCGGTCGGCGAGCTGCGAGGCGAGGCCGTTGTCGTCGACGAGGACGCCGCGCCCGCCCGCGCCCTCGGCGACGAGGTAGGCGTTCGAGAGCCAGCCCGGGTGCTCGACGCGCTCGACGATCACGAGAAGCGGATCACGCTCCTGATCCCGTCCTGCGCCTCCATCAGCTCGAAGCCACGGTTCACGTCGTCGAGTGTAAGCGTGTGGGAGACGAACGGCGCCACATCGAGGTCGCCCGAGAGCGCGAGGCGGACGAGCTCGGGCACCTGGTCACGGCCCTTGACGCCGCCGAACGAGGAGCCGCAGACCTTGCGGCCCGTGATCAGGTAGCGGGGAACGATGTCGAGCGTCTCACCCTTGCCGGCGACGCCGGCGATCGTGCAGAGCCCCCACCCCATGCGCGCGGACTCGACCGCCTGGCGCATCACGTCGATGCGACCGGTCGCCTCGAACGTGTAGTCGGCGCCGAAGCCGTCGGTCAGCTCGAGAACGGCCGCAACGGCGTCGGGGCCGCCGCGCAGGGTGTCGGTTGCGCCCTGGCCGCGTGCGAGCGCGAGCCGTTCCTCGGCGAGGTCGACGGCGACGATCCGCTCCGCGCCGCGCAGGCGGCAGCCGGCGACGGCGCCGAGCCCGACCATGCCGGCGCCGAAGACGACGCACGTCGAGCCGGGCTGCACGCCGGCCGTGAACATCGCCGCGCCGAGGCCGGTCGAGAGGCCACAGGCGAAGAGTGCAGCATGCTCGAACGGCGCCTCGCGATCGACCTGCGCGAGCGCGATCTCCGGCAACACGGCGTACTCGGCGAACGTCGAGGTGCCCATGAAGTGGCGGATCGGCTCGCCGCCGCGCGAGAGTCTGGCCGTGCCGTCGGGGAGGTAGCCCTGGTTCTGCTGCTCGCGGATCGCGAGGCAGAGGTTCGTGCGCGGGTCGCGGCAGTGGGTGCACTCGCGGCACTGCGGCGAGAAGAGCGTGACGACGTGGTCGCCCGGCGCGACCGAGGAGACGCCGTCGCCGACACGCTCCACGACCCCGGCGCCTTCGTGCCCGAGCACCGCCGGCGCGTAGCCGGACGGGTCGGCGCCGGAGGCCGTGTAGAGGTCGGTGTGGCAGACCCCGCAGGCGACGAGCCGGACGAGCACCTCGCCGGGCCGGGGCTCCGCGAGGTCGACCTCCTGCACGACGAGAGGCGCCCCGAACTCCTCGAGAAC
>DATFMW010000133.1:0-3435 GCA_035266765.1 Gaiellaceae bacterium
GCGAGCGCGGCGTTCGCGGTCAGCTCCTCGTGATGGCGGCGCGCGGCGACGAGTTCCCGCCACGCCGTGCGCGCGTCGGCGCGGCGGTGCTGCTGCTCCTCGCCGCAGAACCGGTCGAGCATCTCGAGCTGGTACGACGGCTTCGCGAGGCGCCGCTGCTCGAACTGGCCCGACATCGCGACGGCCCCCTCGACGGCGGCCGCGACGTCCTCACGCGCGGCCGCGCGGCCCCAGGCGTACGCGCGCGTGCGCCCGTCCGCGAAGACGCGGCGCGAGACGACGAGCGCGTCCTCGTCGGAGGGCCGCAGCTCGCCCAGCGCCTCGAGCTCGTCCGGCAGGTCGAGCTCCGCCTCGACGTAGGCCTCCTCGCCGGCGGGGCCGACGAACGCGTCGTCGCCCTTCGTCCCGAGCAGGAGCCCCACCGCCTGCGCGAGGATCGTCTTGCCCGCGCCCGTCTCGCCGGTGATCGCGTTCAGGCCCGGCGCGAGCTCCAGCTCGGCCTCCCGAATCAGGACGAGGTTCTCGATGCGCAGACGACGCAACACGCACTCGAGTGTAGAGAGCGGCCAGGACCCCGACCACTAGCGCTTTCGGTCGTGGCCGAAAGCGCTACGGCTGCAACGTGAACGTCTCGCGGTACCGCCCGAAGAACGTCGTCTCCGGCAGTGTCGCGAGCAGGCTGCGCTCCGGCCCGAGGCGGATCGTGAGACACCCGTCCGGCGGAATGTCGGCCTCGCGGTGGCCGTCGACGAGCACGGCTGCGCCGACGTCGGCGGTCGCGTTACGGACGGAGAGCTCCGCGCCGCGCGGCAGGACGAGCGGGCGCGCGTGCAGCGAGTGCGGCGCGATGAACGTGACCGCCATCGCGTCGAGGCCGCGCACGAGAACCGGCCCGCCGTTCGAGAGGTTGTACGCGGTCGATCCAGACGGGCTCGCGCAGATCATCCCGTCGCACGGCACGGTGCCGAGGTCCTCGGCGCCGACCGCCCACGAGAGCTCGACCATGCGCCCGAGCGTCGAGCTCGTCGCGACGACGTCGTTCACCGCGACGAACGTCTCACCGTCCAGGCGCGCCTCGAGCGTCGCCAGCTCCAGAACGGCGTACTCGCCGGCGAACACGCGCCGGAGATCGCGCTCGAGATCCCCGGGCGGGATCGCCGCCAGGAAGCCGACGCGGCCGAAGTTGACGCCGATCACCGGTACGTCGCTCCCGAGCAGCCGCGCGAGCGTGCGCAGGATCGTCCCATCGCCGCCGAGAGCGACGGCGAGGTCGGCGTCGCGCGGATCGTCGACGACGCGGGCGCCGGCGCCCTCGGCCACGGCACGGACGTGCTCGACGGCCTCGTGCACGTCGACGCGGCCGTGCGCCACAACGGCGACGGCGCTAACCGCCTGCGGCGACTGCGGCGTCGATTCGCTCGTCGAGGTCATGGGGAAGCGTCGGGTGGTCGGCCTGCGTCAGGTGGAGGAAGAACTCCCGGTTTCCCTTCGGGCCCGGGAGACCGGAGTCTACGACGCCGGCGACGGTCGCCCCCCACCCCGGCGCCGCGGCGGCCACCTCGCGCAGGACGCGGGCGCGCACGGCCGGGTCGCGGACGACGCCGCCCTTGCCCACGTCGGCGCGCCCGGCCTCGAACTGCGGCTTCACGAGGACGACCGCCTGCCAGCCGGGCGCGGCGAGCCGGAGCGCCGGCGGCAGCGCGATCCGGACGGAGATGAACGCGACGTCGCAGACGACGAGCTGCGGCGGGAACGGGAGCTCCGTGAGCGCGCGTGCGTTCATGCGCTCACAGACGGTGACGCGCGGGTCGGTGCGGAGGCGCGGGTGGAGCTGCCCGTAGCCGACGTCGACGGCGATCACGCGGGCGGCGCCGCGCTGGAGGAGGACGTCGGTGAACCCCCCGGTCGAGGCGCCGAGGTCGAGGCAGTCGAGGCCGGCCGCGTCGACGCCGAGGGCGTCGAGCCCGTGTGCGAGCTTCTCGCCGCCGCGGGAGACGTAGGCGGGGCCGCGCTCGACGGTGAGCTCGGCCTCCTCGTCCACCTGCTGGCCCGGCTTCTCGTAGCCCGGCACCTGCCCCGCCATCACGAGCGCCTGCGCCTGCGCACGCGACTCGGCGAGGCCGCGCTCGACGAGCAGCACGTCGACCCGCTTCTTCACGGCAAGGCGCGAACGTCGTCAGCCATGTCCGAATCGTGTCACGCCGGCCGCCGTCCGCCGTCCGAGACATGTCCCGACCTCTGAGGCGAGGAGATGCCCGGCCGACGAAGGGCGCACGCAGGAAACCGCTCCTGAGCAGGACTGTCTTGCGGCGCCGGTACGTCGCGATGGCCGCTGGGGACATGGCCCGGTCTCTGAGGACCGGACAAGTCCCGGCGCGCGCCTCAGCCGCCCGCCGGGGCCGCGCGCTCCGTGGCCGTGAACCCGTTCGTCTTGTGTGTCCCGTCGCAGAACGGCTTCGTCGACGAGCCGCCGCACCGGCAGAGAGCGATCGACTTCCGCTCGCTCACGTCGTACTCGTTGCCGTCCGCGTCGACGACGCGCACCGGCCCCTGAACAATGTACGGGCCGTTCTCCATCGGCCGGATCGTGACCTCGCTCATGCTCCTCCTACCGGTTGCTTGACCACGCAAACGCTAGTCGGATACGGCCTCGCTCCGTCGAGCTCGCTCGATACCCCATGTTCCCTCGAAGCGGTCGCCCGGCTCGAGACGGAGGAGGCACTCGCCCGTGCGGAACGCGTTCGGCGGGCACGTCATCGGCTCCACGGCCATGCCGGCGCGCGCCACGTCCGGCCGGTCGCCGCTGAAGAGCTGCACCCACGGCCACGCCGCGTCCGCCCACACGGTCACCTCGCCGACCCGGATCCGCCAGCCGCCGGGCCGGTGCTCTGCGTCGTCGAGCACGCGGTCTCCGACCCTCTCGCCGTCGAGCAGGAGATCGTCGACGCGCCCGGTCGGAGCCGCGACGTACGGATGGTGCCCCGCACCGAACGGGCAGGCCCGCGTGCCGACGTTCTCGGCGGTCGTCCGCACCGTGAGCCCGCGCTCGCCCAGCCGGTACTCAACCTCCAGCCGCAGCGAGAACGGATAGCCGGGCTGCGGATGGAGAACGTGCCCGAGCACGAGGCGGTCAGGCTCCCGCTCGACGGCGTGCCAGCTCGCCCAGCGGACGAGCCCGTGGATCGCATTCCCCGCCTTCGGCTCGGTCAGCGCCAGCTGCTGCTCCTCCCCCGCGAACACGTACCGTCCCTCCGCGATCCGGTTCGGCCACGGAGCGAGCACCTGGCCACGCGCCGCCCGGCACAGCTCGCCGGCCTCGTAGCCGAGCAGCACGCCGTCCCATGCCCGCAGCCCACCGCCGACCTCGACCACGACGACGCGCTCATCGCCCCACGCGAGCTCGTACTGCTCGCCCGACGGCGCGATCACGCCGTG
>DATFMW010000134.1:0-3031 GCA_035266765.1 Gaiellaceae bacterium
CTGCTCCTGGAGGAGCGTGCGCGCGAAGTGGAGGTCCGGCCGCGCCGGGGAGCCGCCCAGCCTGTTCCCGGCGCCGGCGGCCCCGGGGAGCACGAGCGCGCAGCGCGACGCCTCGCCGTAGAGGACGCAGGGAAGGGGTGCGCCGCCGTGGCCGGGTACCTCGAGAGGCTCCACGGCGGCAGTATGGCCGCCGGCGCGGTGAAGACCGCGGCGACCGGCTCGATCTGGCGGGGGTGGATGACCCACGACCTAACGATTTCTTTGCCAAGCGGAAACGGACCGTTGATGTGTCGTCTCTAGCCTTGAGGCCATGAACACGAGGAGACGGACATGCGCCTGATCGTCACGCTGACGGCAGCGCTCACGGTCCTCCTGCTCGTGCTCCCGATCCATCCGTAGCGCGCGTTCGCGCCGGCTCGGCGAGAGGAGCTCCTTCTTCCTCCCCCCGTTCCTCTCGGGGCCGGCGCCGGGCGCTGCGCGATCGGCGGGAGCATGTGGATAGCATCGCCTTTGTGAAAGGCGTCATCCTCGCAGGTGGCTCCGGCACGCGGCTGCATCCGCTCACGCGGATCACGAACAAGCACCTGCTGCCGCTCTACGACCGGCCGATGGTCACGTACGCCGTCGAGGCGCTCGTCACGGCCGGGATCGACGAGCTGATGCTCGTAACCGGCGGCACGCACGCCGGCGAGTTCTTCCGCCTCCTCGGCAACGGGCACGAATACGGCATCGACCGGCTCGCGTACGGCTACCAGGAGCAGGCCGGCGGCATCGCCGAGGCGCTCGGGCTCGCGGAGCGCTTCGTCGGCGGCGACAAATGCTGCGTCCTGCTCGCCGACAACATCTTCGAGCGCTCGCTGAGGCCGATCGTCGCACACTTCGAGGCGCAGCCGCACGGTGGGCGCGTCGTGCTCTCCCGCGTCGAGCAGGAGGAGCACCTCCGGCACCTCGGCGTGGCCGTCATGGACGGTGACCGCGTCACGGAGATCGTGGAGAAGCCCGCGACGCCGCTGAGCCGGTTCGCCGTCACGGGCGCGTACTTCTACGACGCCGCGGTGTGGGAGGTGCTGCCGACGCTCGAGCCGTCCGGCCGCGGCGAGCTCGAGATCACCGACGTGAACAACTGGTATGTGGGCCAGGGGACGCTCGAGGCCGATGTCGTCGACGGGTTCTGGGGCGACGCCGGTGAGTCGATCGACGCGTACTACGAGGTCAACGACTTCGTGCGCGGGAACCGGGTGAACGCGTGACGCCCGAGGTCCGGAGGCTGCCGCTGACGCTGCGCGAGGACGACCGCGGCTGGTTCGCCGAGCTCGTGCGCGCGAGCGACCTGCCGAAGCCGATCCGCCAGGCGAACCTCTCCCGATCGCGCCGGGGCGTGATCCGCGGCCTCCACTACCACGAGCGCGGCCAGGACGACGTCTTCGTCTGCCTCGCCGGGACGGTTCGCGTCGTCGTCCTCGACCGGACGACCGGTGAGGTCTTCACCGAGGACATCGGCGACGACAACCCGACGGCCCTCTACGTTCCCGGCATCCATGCGCACGGGTACGAGGCGCTGACGGACTGCGTCTTCGCGTACCTCGTCACCGAGGAGTACGACCGGGACGACCCCGACGAGCACGGGGTCCCCTGGGACGACGAGCGCGTCCGCCACCTGTGGAGCACGACATCGCCGGTCATCTCGGCACGCGACGCGTCGTCGTAACCGGCGCCGGCGGCCAGCTCGGCGCGGCGCTCGTCGAGGCCTTCGCCGGCGACGAGGTCGTGGCGCTCACGCGCGCGGAATGGGACGTGGCGTTACCGCCGCCGCCCGGTCTCGCCCCGGTCGACCTCGTGCTGCACGCGGCCGCGTGGACGGACGTCGACGGTGCCGAGGCCGACCCGCAGGAGGCGGCGGCGGTCAACGTCGGCGGCACGCAGCACGCGGCCGAGCTCGGGGCGCCGCTCGTCGCGTTCTCGACCGACTACGTCTTCGACGGTTCGAAGCGTGAGCCGTACGTCGAGTCGGATGCGCCGAATCCGCTTTCGGCGTACGGCCGCACGAAGCTGCACGGGGAGGCGGCGGCGGGCGAGGACGCCTGGATCGTCCGCAGCTCGTGGCTCTTCGGGTCGACGGGCTCGAATTTCGTCCGGACGATGCTGCGGCTCGGCGCCGAGCGCGACGAGGTCGCGGTCGTCGACGACCAGCGTGGTTGCCCCACCTACGTCGGACATCTCGCGACGGCGGTGCGCGGGCTCGTCGAGCTGCCGCGCGGCGTCTGGCACCTCGCCGCCGAGGGCGAGTGCACGTGGGCCGAGTTCGCCGAGGCGATCTTCGCCGAGGCCGGGCTCGACTGCCGCGTCCGCCGGATCGCGACTGCCGAGCTCGGGCGACCGGCACCGAGGCCCGCGTACTCGGTGCTCCGCAGCGAACGGGAAGGCGCGCCGAGGCTTCCGCACTGGCGCGAGGGGCTCACGGCCTGCCTCGAACGGCTTGCACCGCGCTAGATGGTTGGCGCCGCGACCTGAACCTGGTTCTTGCCGCGCTCCTTCGCCCGGTAGAGCGCGCGGTCGGCAGCGTCCAGGAGCTCGTCGATCGGCGTGTCGAT
Source organism: Gaiellaceae bacterium (assembly GCA_035266765.1). GTDB lineage: Bacteria > Actinomycetota > Thermoleophilia > Gaiellales > Gaiellaceae > Palsa-739. Next base: position 2,592 of record DATFMW010000134.1, read on the forward strand.
CCCCGAGGCGACACCGGCGCTCGCGGTGATCCCGTGCGGGATCGTCCTGCCGTCGCCGAACTCGTGGCCGGCGAGCGCGACGATGAAGCGCTCCGCCGCCTCCTGGGCGCCGGTCAGGTCCGTTTCCGGCAGCAGCACGGCGAACTCCTCGCCACCGTGTCGCGCCGCCACGTCGATCTCCCGGAACTCGGCACGGAGCACGTCGGCGACGCCGCGGAGAACGTGGTCGCCGACGGCGTGGCCATAGGTGTCGTTGATGTGCTTGAAGTCGTCGACGTCGACGATCGCGATTGCCAGCGGACGCTGCGACCGTCGAGCCCGCGCGAGCTCTGCCGCGCCCACCTCGGCGAATGCGCGCCGGTTTGGAAGCTGCGTCAGATGGTCGGTCGCCGAGCTCCGCGCCTCCCGGGCGAGCTGTGCGAGCGGGCCGAGCACGGGGC
>DATFMW010000135.1:0-2705 GCA_035266765.1 Gaiellaceae bacterium
CCCGACCGACGCGCCCGGCTACGAGCTGGTGCGACGTGTCTCGGTGATGGGTCACGAGGGCCGAGGCTGGGGGACGCACTGCGAGACGCGCTTCACCGACGTCCGCGTCCCGGTCGCGAACACGCTCGGCGAGCCGGGCGATGGCTTCCGGCTTGCGCAGAAGCGGCTCGGCCCGGGCCGGATCCACCACGTGATGCGCTGGCTCGGTCAGATGCAGCGGGCGTTCGAGCTGATGTGCAGCTACTCGCTCGAGCGGGAGGCGTTCGGGGGGCCGCTCGCCGACAAGCAGACCGTCCAGAACTGGATCGCCGAGTCGGCCGCCGAGATCCAGGCGTGCCGGCTGATGACGCTCCAGGCAGCGCACCGGCTCGACGAGGGCGACGAGGCCCGTGTCGAGATCTCCCTGATCAAGTTCTACGCTGCGCGCGTCCTCAACGAGGTGATCGATCGCGCGATCCAGGTGCACGGCGGCCTCGGGCTCACCGACGACATGCCGCTCGCGGTCATGTACCGGATGGCCCGGGGCGCGCGTGTCTACGACGGGGCCGACGAGGTGCACAAGATGGTCGTCGCGCGGCGGATCCTGCGCTCGTTCCGGGACGGGGGCGTCTGGCGCTTCACGTAGCCCTCGTGGGCGAGCGCGTCCGGCTCGAACCGCTCGAGCCGCGCCACGAGGAGCCGCTCTGGGAGGCCGCGCAGGACGAGCGCACGTGGCGCTGGATGCGCCAGCGCGGTTACGAGAGCCGTGAGACCTTCCGCGAGTGGCTGGACTCGGTCGACATGGGGTTCGCGCACTACCTCGACGGCGAGCTCGTCGGGCACACGAGCTACCTCAACGACCGGCCCGCCGACCGCGTGGTCGAGATCGGCAACACGTGGCTCAACCCGCGCGCCTGGGGGACGGTCGCGAACACCGAGGGGAAGTACCTGCTCCTCCGGCACGCGTTCGAGGACGAAGGCTATCTCCGCGTCGAGTTCAAGACCGACGCTGCGAACGAGCGCTCGCGCCCCGCGCTCGCGAACCTGCCGGCCGCGTTCGAGGGCGTCTTCCGGAAGCACATGCTCGTCCGCGGCGGCGAGCGGCGCGACTCCGCCTGGTACGCGGCGATCGACGACGACTGGCCTGCCGTGAAGGCGAACCTCGAGCGGCGCCTCGGCCGCGGCTCGTGACGATGCCGTGACCTCGGCGTTACGAAGGTGCCAGGCACCTTCGTAACGGAAGCGTCACGAGGCCGCTTGGCTCCACGGCCGGTGCCTTGGTAGGCCGAAGCACCGTCACGACGGGATGCCGGAAGTGTCGCTACTCGGTGCGGCGCACGATCTGCGTGCAGCGGGCGGTCGCGACGAGCGTCCCGTCCTGGAACAGCTCGGCCGAGCAGAAGACGACGCGCCGGCTTCGCTGGACGACCCGGCCCTCGGCGCGGAGCGTGCCCGGCCGGGCGGAGCGGAGGAACTCCGTGCGCAGGTCGGCGGTGAGGAAGTCCTCGCCGTCGGCCATCAGCGTCCAGCAGGCGCCGCCCATCGCCGTGTCGAGGAGCGTCGCGACCATGCCTCCGTGGATGATCTGCCCCGACGGACCCTTGAAGCCGAACTCGGGTGTCGCGTCCCACTCGATCACGGAGACGCCGTCCCCCTGCTCCACGCCGCGGTAGCCGAGCGTGCGCCAGATGTGCGGGCCGGGCGGAGCCTCCTCGCCCCAGGAGACGCGAGGGCGAGTGCGTGTCATCGTGGCCCCGGCACGCCCGGATCGCGGAACGGCTCGATCCGGTTCGGTTGCACGATCCAGCAGCGGCCGCTCTCCGCGTCCTTCAGAACCCGCAGGGCCGCCCCCGCGACGAAGGACGGCTCCATCAGCGGCACGGGCAGCGAGCCGCGCAGCTCGGCCTCGACGATCGGCGTGTCCGTGAAGCCGGGGCAGAGCGCGTTGAGGCGGATCCCGCGCGTCGCGAGGGCGGGTGCGGCGCTACGGACGAACCCGACGACCGCGTGCTTCGTCAGTCCGTAGAGCGGGTCGAACGGGGCGGCGACGAGGCCGGCGAGCGAGGCGGTCGCGACGATCGAGCCGCCGTCCGGCATCAGCCGGGCCGCGAGCTCACGCGTGCCGAAGACGACGCCGTCCACGTTTGCGGCGAGGATCCGCCGGTACTCCTCGTCGGTCACGAGCCCGGCGTCCGGCTGGCCGATGCCGATGCCCGCGTTGAGAAACGCCGCGTCGTAGGGGCCGTCGAGCGCGCGCCACGCGGCGCTGTCGCCCACGTCGAACTCGGGCAGGTCGAGGACTGTCGCCTCGGCGCCCTCGCCGCGCAAGGCTGCGACGATCGCGGATCCGATCCCACCGCGCCCTCCGGTGACGAGCGCTCTCACGGGATCAGCACGACCTTGCCGACGCTCTGCCGGGTCTCGACGAGCTCGTGCGCCTGCTCGACCTCGTCGAGCGGCAGCTGCGCCCCGACGAGCGGCGTCACCGCGCCCTGCTCCCACAGCGCGGGCACCTCGTTGAGCGCGGTCGCGACGAGACCCGGATCGAACCGGAGCAGCCGACCCAGGTAGAAGCCGTGCAGCCCAGCGTTCCGCCCGACGAGCCGCGCCGGGTCGACCGGGGCCCATGCGCCGGCGGCGGAGCCGATCGCGATCACGGTGCCGAGCGGGCGCAGCCGTGCGAACGAGCCCGCGAAGAGCTCGCCGCCGACCGGGTCGACGACGAC
>DATFMW010000136.1:0-2696 GCA_035266765.1 Gaiellaceae bacterium
CCTGCACCCTGTCGAGGATCCAGTCGAGCAGCGGCCGGCCGCCGACGGGCAGAAGCTGCTTCGGCACCGCGTCCGTGAGGGGTCGCAACCGTGTCGCGTAGCCCGCGGCGAGGATGACGACCTTCACGGGAGCGTCCGCTCGTACGGGGCGCGATGAACGCCCTCCTCGGTCACGATCGCGGCGATCAGGGCCGCAGGCGTCACGTCGAAGGCCGGGTTCCGGGCGGGGAAGCGAGTGGTGAGCTCGGCCGGGTCGCGCTCCTCGATCGGGATCGCGGCGCCGTCCGGGGCTGTGAGGTCGAGCGTGGAGGTCGGCGCGACGACGACGAGCGGGATTCCGTGATGCGCCGCAAGCACCGCGAGAGAATACGTGCCGATCTTGTTCGCCGTGTCGCCGTTGCGGGCGATCCGGTCGGCGCCGGTGACGACGAGGTCGACCTCGCCGCCCGCCATCAGCGAGGCGGCGGCCGAGTCGACGATCACCGCGTGCGGGATCCCCGCCCGCTCGAGCTCCCAGGCGGTGAGGCGCGCACCCTGGAGGAGCGGGCGTGTCTCGTCGACGAGCACCCGCTCGAGCAGCCCGCGCTCCCAGGCGGTGCGCAGCGCGCCGACCGCGGAGCCGTAGCCGCCGGTGGCGAGCCCGCCCGCGTTGCAGTGCGTGAGGGCGCGCGTCCCGGGGGAGAACAGCTCGGCCGCGTGCGCGGCCATGCGCCGGCAGCGGTCGACCTCCTCGCGGTGGAGAGCCCGCGCCCGCTCGGGAGTCGGGTCGTCCCGCATCCGCGCGAGCGCCCAAGGGAGGTTGACGGCGGTCGGCCGCGACGCGCCCAGCACGCGCTCGGCCTCGACGAGATCCTCGCCGCGGAGTACGGCGAGCGCGAGCCCGTAGGCGGCGGCGACGCCGATCGCGGGCGCACCGCGCACGACCATCGCCCGGATCGCGTCCGCGACCTCGGCCGCCGAGCCGCAGGCGACCTCGACCTCCTCGTCGGGGAGCCGGCGCTGGTCGAGGAGGACGACCCGCGGGCCGTCCTCCTCGAGCCGTGCGATCTGCTCCGGCTCGAGGTCGCGGGTCATGTCCAATTCCGCCATGTCCGGTAACAGTTACCGGACATGGCCCGACGAGACGAGTCGAAGCGGCTGAACCGGCGCTGAGCACCGGTGGCTGTCGACTCCGGCCATGGCCAACGTGGACACGTCCGGTATCAGATACCGGACGTGTCCGCGGAGGACGAGTGGTCGAGGCTCAGGTGCCCTCGTCCCAGGAGGCGAGGTACTTGGCCTGCTCCTCGGTGAGCTGGTCGATGTCGATACCCATCGTCGCGAGCTTGAGACGGGCGATCTCCTTGTCGATCTCGACCGGCACCGTGTAGACCTTCCGCTCGAGCTCGCCCGCATGCTGCGAGGCGTACTCGACCCCGAGGGCCTGGTTCGCGAAGGACATGTCCATCACGAGCGCCGGGTGCCCCTCGGCCGCGGAGAGGTTGACGAGGCGGCCGTCCGCGATCAGATAGATCCGCCGGCCGTCGGCGAGCGTGAACTCCTCGACGAACTCGCGGGCCTTCCGCGTCCCGGTCGCCATCTCCCGCAGCGCGGGGATCTCGATCTCGACGTTGAAGTGCCCGGTGTTCGCGAGGATCGCGCCGTCCTTCATGCGCTCCATGTGTGCCCGTGCGATCACGTGCTTGTCGCCGGTGGCGGTGCAGAAGATGTCGCCGATCTCGGCCGCCTTCGCGATCGAGAGCACTTCGAAGCCGTCCATGACAGCCTCGAGCGCACGCATCGGGTCGACCTCCGTGACGATCACGTTGGCGCCCATCCCGCGCGCCCGCGAGGCGACGCCGCGCCCGACCCAGCCGTAGCCGGCGACGACGAACTTCTTCCCCGCGAGGAGGACGTTCGTCGCGCGGATGATCCCGTCGAGCGTCGACTGGCCGGTGCCGTAGCGGTTGTCGAAGAGGTGCTTCGTCTGCGCCTCGTTGACGGCGATGATCGGGAAGCCGAGCTTGCCCTCCGCCTCGAGCGCCTTCAGGCGGATCACGCCGGTCGTCGTCTCCTCGGTGCCGGCGATGATGTCGCCGAGCTGCTCGCGCCGCGCCGAGTGGAGGACGCCGATCACGTCGGCGCCGTCGTCCATCGTGAAGTGCGGCTTGTGATCGACGGCCGCCTCGATGTGCGCGTAGTAGGTGTCGTTGTCCTCGCCCTTGATCGCAAAGCAGGAGATGTCGTACTCGTCGACGAGCGCCGCGGCGACGTCGTCCTGGGTCGAGAGCGGGTTCGAGGCGCACAGCACCACGTCCGCCCCGCCGGCCTTCAGCGTGCGCATCAGGTTCGCGGTCTCGGTGGTCACGTGCAGGCACGCCGCGATCCGGTAGCCGGCGAGCGGCTGCTCCTGCTCGAACCGGTCACGGATCGCCGCCAGCACCGGCATCTGCCGGTCGGCCCACTCGATCCGCCGCTTGCCCTCGGCCGCGAGACCGAGGTCCTTCACGTCGTACCGCTTCGTCGTCGCCATTCAGTCCTTCTCTCTGTCGATGTCAGGCGGCCTTCAGGAGCCGCTCGTGCTTGCGCTGTTCCCATTCGACCCAGGCCGGCGAGCCCACACCCGCGTCGCTGCCGGTAAGCCAGGTGTCGAGCGCCGCATGCAGCGCCGGCTCCCGCCGCAGGCGCAGCGCGAACGCGACGTCGCCGAGCTCGAG
>DATFMW010000137.1:0-3166 GCA_035266765.1 Gaiellaceae bacterium
CGCCCCGTCGACCTCGATCGGGCCGCCGCCGCCTGCCGCCGGGACGACGAGGTCGCCGAGCACGAAGCGGCCGCCCGGCCGGAGGGCCGCCGCGACACTCGCGAAGAGGGCGCGCTTGCCGGCTCCGTCGAGATGATGGACGGCGAGCGTCGAGACGACGAGGTCGAACGGCCCGTCGGGCAGAGGCTCCTCGAGCCGGGCGAGCCGCAGGTCGGCCTCTGGCAGCCGGCCGCGTGCCCGGCTGAGCATCGCCTCGCTCGCGTCGATCCCGACCCAGCGCACGCCGGGATGCACCGCCAGCACGCGCAGCGCCGTCTCCCCGGTTCCGGTGCCGAGCTCGAGCACGTCGCGCGCCTCGACCCCCTGGGTCGCAGCGGCGACCGCGTCCTGGAGCTCCCCGTAGCCGGGGATCTCGTCGCGCATCAGGTCGAGGTAGGTGTCGGGATCCCACTCGAAGCCGGACATCCGTCGACCATATCCCCGGCTACGCTCGCCGGATGGGCCGCCTCGCCTCCGTCTACCCACTCGTGACCGCCCGCACGGTCGCCCGCCCGTTCACGTACGAAGTGCCGGACGAGGCGGAGCGGGGCGCCGTCGTCGAGATCCGCTTCGGCAACGCGCGCCGCCGCGGCGTCGTCACGGAACTCGACGTCACCCCGCCGGACGGGATCGAGTCGAAGCCAGTCGAGCGGCTCGTCGAGCAGCTGCCGCCGGCGCTCATCGACCTGGCGCTCTGGCTCGCGGACTACTACGGCTCGACCCCGGCGCGGGCGCTCGGGCTCGTCGCGCCGCACGCGCCGAAGCGTCGCGGCGAGAGGCGGCATGCCGTCTCCCTCGGTGCGCTCGAGCCCGAGGCGCCGCCGGAGCATCTGTCGGAGCCGCAGGAGCGGGCGCTCGTCCGGATCGAGGAGCTGCTCGCGGGGGCGGGCGGTCACGTCCTGCTCGAGGGCGCGACCGGCAGCGGCAAGACGGAGGTCTACATCCGCGCCTGTGAGGCGGCGCTCGCGCGCGGCCGCGGCGCGATCGTGCTCGTGCCGGAGATCGCGCTCACGCCGCAGACGCTGGGCCGGTTCCGTGCCCGCTTCGGCGACCGTGTCGCCGTCCTCCACTCGGCGCTCTCGGAGGCCGAGCGCCGCGACGAGCGCGAGCGGATCGCGACCGGAGAGACGCCGGTCGTCGTCGGCGCGCGCTCCGCGGTCTTCGCGCCCGTCTGCGCCCTCGGCCTGATCTGCATCGACGAGGAGCACGACGCCTCGTACAAGCAGGAGTCGGACCCGCGCTACGACGCCCGCACCGTCGCCGCGAAGCGGGCCGCACTCGAGGGCGCTGTCGCCGTGTTCGGTTCGGCGACGCCGCGGCCGGAGTCGTGGCAGGCGCTCGAGCGGCTCTCGCTCGGAGGGCGGATCAACGCGCCGATGCCGAGCGTGCGGATCGTCGACCTGCGCCGCGAGGCCGGCTACCCGCTCTCGGCGCCGCTCCTGGCGGAGCTCGGCGGCATCTCCGAGCGCGGCGGCAAGGCGATCCTGCTCCTCAACCGGCGCGGCGTGGCGCCCGCCGTCCACTGCCGTGCCTGCGGCGCCACACGCCGCTGCCGCAACTGCGACGTGGCCCTGACCCTCCACCGCGACGCGGGGAAGAGCGGCGCCCTCCGCTGCCACCACTGCGGCGCCGGCGAGGAGCTGGGGGAGACGTGTCCCGCGTGCGGGTCGAGCGAGGTCGCGCGGATCGGCGCCGGCACCCAGCGGCTCGAGGCAGAGCTCGAGCGCAACGTCCCCGAGCTCCAGCGGATCCGCCTCGACGCCGACGCCGTCGAGAGGCCGGAGCAGCTCCGCGACGCACTCGAGCGGTTCTCCCGCGCCGACCGGGCCGTGCTGCTCGGGACGCAGATGGTCGCGAAGGGCCACCACTTCCCCGGCGTCGAGCTGGCCGCCGTGATCGACGCCGACACGGGCCTCGGCCTGCCGGACTTCCGCGCGGAGGAGCGCACGTTCCAGCTCCTCACCCAGCTCGCCGGGCGCAGCGGCCGCGACGCGCCCGGGCGCGTGCTCGTCCAGACGTTCCAGCCCGATGCGCGCGCCGTCACCTACGCCGCCCGCCACGACGTCGCCGGCTTCCTGGCCGGCGAGCTCGACCGCCGGCGCGCGCTCGGCTACCCGCCGTTCCGCCACCTGGTACGGATCGTCGTCTCCGGGGCCGAGCTGCCCGACGCGTTGCGCGCGCTCGAGGAGGTGAAGGCAGGGCTCCCGGGCGAGGATCTGCTCGGCCCGGCCCCGCTGCTGCGCCTGCGGAACCGGCACCGGGCCCAGCTCGTCGGCAAGACGGAGCGTCCGCGCGCGCTCGCGACCCGTGCGGCGGCGCTCCTCGCTGCGGCGGCGCCCGCGATGCGCCGCGCCGGGCTCACCGCGGTCGTCGACGTCGACCCGCAGTCCGTCTAGCCCGTCTAGTCGTCTGCGATGCGCTCGTAGAGCACGTGGTCGCGCCACACGCCGCCGATCATCACGAGCTTGTGCGCGATGCCGAACTGCGAGAACCCGTTCTTCTCGAGCACGCGCTGCGAGGCGACGTTGTCGGGGAGCGTGGCCGCCGCGAGCCGGTGCAGGCCCGCCTCGCCGAACGCGAACTCGACGGCCGCTGCGACCGCACCCGTCGCAAGCCCGCGCCCGTAGTGGCTTTCGTCGATCCAGTAGCCGATGTTGGCGCGCTGGAGCGCGCTGCGGATCACGTCGCCCATGTTGAGCGTCCCGACGATCGCGTCGCCCTCGAGAATGGCGAACAGCCAGGCCTCGTTCTCCGGCGACGGGTTCGCGTACCGCTCGAGCCGCTCGCGCTGGTACGCGGCGGTGTAGTAGTCCGGCGACCGGTCGGCCATGATCGGCTCGAACACATGGCGGTTCGCCATCAGTACCGCCGCCAATTCCTCGGCGTCGGCGGGAACGAGCGGCCGGATCACGCCGCCTTCGCCGCGTTCCGGTCGGCGGGGAACTGCTCGAGGATCCACGCCTCGTCGAGCGGCTCGCGCTCGTAGGAGCGGCCGTTGATGCGGACGAAGTCACGCGTCCGCGGATCCATCGGCAGCCGCGACTCGGCGGGGAAGTTGCGATTGTGGCTCGCGATCAGCTTGTTCACCTCGGTGAAGCTCCAGAGGCGCGCCTGCGCATGCCACGCC
>DATFMW010000138.1:0-8356 GCA_035266765.1 Gaiellaceae bacterium
GTCCGCGTCACCGAGGAGAACGACGCCCCCGACCTGCTGCGGCTACTCGAGCACGGCGAGCTCGACCTCACCTTCGCCGACCTGCCGCTGCCGGAGGGGCCGTTCGAGTGGACCGAGCTCTTGCAGGATCCCTACTTCCTCCTCGTCGCCGCGCGCTCCGAGCTCGCCGCCCTCGACGCCGCCCCTCCGCCGCGCGAGCTGGCGGCGCTGCCGCTGATCGGCCGTCGCTCCGTCGACGAGCCCGAGCGCTTCCTCGCCGGCCGCGTGCCGGAGCTCGACGTCGTCTTCCGCACCGACGACAACGGCACGCTCGCGGCACTCGTCGCGGAGGGGCTCGGGGCGGCAATCGTGCCGGCCCTCGTCGTCGATCCGCGCAACACCTCGGTCGTCGCACTCCCGGTCGGATCACGGATCCCGCCGCGGACGATCGCGATCGTCTGGCACCGCGACCGCTACCGCTCCGTCGCCGCTGAGGCGTTCGTCGCGATCGCCCAGGAGCTCGGCGCCGACTACGAGCGGCGGCAGGCTGCCGCGCTCAGCGCACGTCCCAGCGACTCGGCGGCCAGTACCTCGCCACCACCGGCCCGATGAACGCGGAGCGGCTCACCGGGCCCCAGATGCGGGAGTCGCAGGAGCCGATCCGGTTGTCGCCCATGACGAAGTACTCGTGCGGCCCGAGCCGCGGCCACGTCCGCGTCTCGGAGTCGCGCTCGCGCGGCTGGATGTACGGCTCCGCAAGGCGCCGCCCGTCGACGTAGACCGTCCCGTCCCGCTCGGAGACGGTGTCGCCGGGCAGGCCGATCACCCGCTTGAGATAGGTGCCGCCCTCCTGGCAGCGCGTCTGCGCGAGCGGCGGCGCGTGGAAGACGGCGATCTCGCCGCGGCTCGGGTTCCGGAACCGGTAGACGATCCTCGCCACGAGCACCCGGTCGTTGAAGGAGCCGGTGCAGCCGAGCCCGGGCTTCGCGCAGACGAGCGTCGGCTCCATCGAGGAGGTCGGCACGCGGAACGGCTGCGCAACCTCGGCCTCGAATGCGAGCACGAACAGGCCGGCGACGGCGAGCGTCGCGACCCACTCGACGACCGTCCTCAGACGCATGCGTCCAGGGTAGTCGGGCGTCCTCGCGGCCGGGTGCGCCTACGGGCGGCTAGAAGCCGAGGTCGTCGCCGTCGCCGTTCGGGCCGATGCCCGCGACGACGGTCTCCTGCGAGCGCTCGTGCAGCCGCTCGCGGCCGCGCTTGACGGCGACGAGGAACCGGTCGAGGTTGACCTCGAGCGTGGCGAGGATGTTGTCGGCCCAGTCCTCCATCTCGAGCCGGGTCTCGCGCGCCGTGCGCTTCGCCTCGTCGACGATGTCGTCGGCCTGACGCTCGGCGATCTTGACGATCTCCGTCTGGGATGCCTCGCGGACCGCCTGCTCGCGCGCCTCGGCGAGCACCCGGTCGACCTCCCGCTTCGCCTCGGCCAGCATCTCCTGGCGCTCCTTGACGATCCAGCGGGCCTGCTTGATCTCCTCGGGGATCGTCGCGCGCATCTGGTCGAGGATGTCGTAGATCTCCTCGCGGTCGATGCGAACCTGGTCGGTGAGGGGGACGGCCTTCGCGTTGTGTACGAGGTCGTCGAGCTTGTCGATGAGTACGAGGACGTCCATTAGGAGTGCAGTCTAGCCTCGGGAACTTCGCCGGGGAACAGGGGCCTCCTGCCCGTCATTCGCCGGGCCGCTCCGGGGTGCCGGGGCGCCCGTTCGGGAACAGCTCCTTGAACCGCACCGCGACCGGCTCGGGCACGAGCGCGGAGACGTCGCCGCCGAAGGCCGCGATCTCCTTCACGCCGCTCGAGGAGACGAAGCTCACCTCTGCGCTCGCCATCACGTAGACCGTCTCGACGTCCGGTGCGAGCGTCCGGTTGAGCTGGTTCATCTGGTACTCCCACTCGAAGTCGGAGATCACGCGCAGGCCCTTGACGATCGCCTTCGCCTCCCACCGGTGCGCAAACTCGACGACGAGCTCCCGGAAGACGTCGACCTCGACGTTCGGGAGGTGGTCGAGCGCGTCGTGGAGGAACGCGACCCGCTCCTCGATCGTGAACATCGGCTGCTTGTGGTGCGGGTTGCCGACGACGCCGACGACGACGCGGTCGAAGATCCCGGCTGCGCGCGTGATCACGTCGACGTGGCCGTTCGTGACCGGATCGTACGAGCCGGGACAGATGGCGGTGATCACGAGCCCGCCTCAAAGAGCGTCACGCGGGCCTGCCCGTAGCGGCGGCTCGTGCGCAGCGGCAGCGGCAGCTCCGGCTCGACGCGCGCGCCGGTCTCCACCACGAGCAGGCCGTCCTCAGCGAGGACGGGAGGCAGGTAGCGGGCGAACTGGGGCTGGAGATCGGGATACATGCCGTAGGGCGGGTCGACCAGCACGAGATCGTACTTCCTTCCCGACGCCGCCTCCTGCGCAAGCGTCGTGACGGCGTCGCCGCGGACGACGCGGGCGCCCGTCAGCCGCAGCCGGTCGAGGTTCCCCTCGATCGTGCGCACGGCGTCGGCGTCGTGCTCGACGAAGACGGCGCGGGCGGCGCCGCGCGAGAGCGCCTCGAGGCCGAGCGCGCCGGAACCGGCATAGAGGTCGAGCACCGTCGCGCCCTCGAGCGGGCCGACGAGGTTGAAGACGTTCTCGCGCACCCGGTCGGAGGTCGGGCGCGTGTCGAGCCCCTGCGGGGCGTGGATCGTGTGACCCTTGCGGGTGCCTGCGATGATCCGCATCGCGCCAAGCTTAGGAGCGCCGGCGCCAAGTAACACGTTGTCACTTGCTCCCGGAGCCGGCGGTCGTCCGGAGGAAACCCCGTGCTGGAGCGGAGAACCGATCCCGGCGCCTCCCCGCTCCCACCAAGTGACACGTTGTCACTTGGTTCCGAGCCGGGCGATCGCCTCGGCGGCGGTGAGGACCTCGCGGCGTCGAGCCCGGCGCGCAGCGTACGCCGGTCAGCGGGGCCCGCGGCAGGCGAGCCAGAGCCGTCCGGAGCGGGCGGTCGGCCGCGAGCGGCTGCGGTCGAGCACACGCACCGTCTTGAAGCGCTCCTCGAGGCTCGCATGGATCCGGTCGGCCGCGAAGCCGGTCTCGAGGATCGTCTCCTCGTGCAGCCGGTACTCGGAGCCGTCGACCTGCTCGAAGACGCGGAGCTTCCAGTCGACGACGCCCCGGCCGGCGTCGGAGACGTCGAGCACGAGCAGGTTGCCGTCGAACCACTCGACCGCGGGCGGCGCTGCGGCGAGCTCCGCGAGCCGGGCCTCGGTGTTCACGTCGAAGACGAAGACGCCGTCCTCGGTCAGGTGCTCGCGGGCGCGGTCGAAGACGGCCTCCCACTGCGCGTAGCGGAGCAGATGGTTGATCGAGTCGTAGAGGCAGAGGACGGCGTCGAAGCGACGGCCGAGCCGGATCTCCGTCATGTCGGCGTGGACGAGCTCGACCCCGGGCAGCTTCGCGCGCGCGACCTCGAGCATCTCCTCCGAGAGGTCGACGCCCGCGACCTCGTAGTCCGGCTGGAGCAGAGCGAGGATCGAGCCGGTGCCGCAGGCGAGCTCGAGCACCGAGCGCGCGTCCGGGTGGTAGCGCTCGAGCAGCGAGCGCGCGTAGTCGGCGTCGCCGGCACGGTCGCCCTGGACGGCGTCGTAGAACGCCGCGAAGCTCGCGTACCCGGCCACGGCCGGAACCTACAGCGTCAGGCGGCTCGGCTCGAGAACTGGACCTTCCGCCAGGTGAGTTCTGCGCCTTCGTTGCCGATAGAGAGCCCCGATGCACGATCCCGATCTCGCCTCCTCCAGCGAGGGCACGGAGACCCGCGTGGCGCCGATCGCCTGCATCGAGTGCAGGCGCATCTGGCGCGACCCGGCCGAGCGCTGGCGGATCTACGTCCTGGACGAGGATCCGCCCGAGGCCGTGCCGTACTGCAGCACCTGCGCGCGGCGCGAGTTCGGCTAGACGGTCGAGGCCGCGGTACGGCTCACGCGGCCCGCCGGAGCTGCTCCATCTCCGCCTGGGTCTCGCGATAGATGCGGAGCAGCCGGTCGGCGTCGGCCAGCGGCGGTGCAGGCCGCCGGCGCCGGCGGAGCAAAGCGTGCAGGAGTCTCATGCGAGCGTCTCCGGCTCGACCTCGGCGAAGAGGGCGTCGACGGCGTCCCGGAGCGGCCCCGACTCTCCGGCGAGCGCCCTCGCAGCGGTGCGCGCCCGCTCGAGCAGCGGCCGGTCAGCTCGGATGCGCGCGAAGCGGAGATCGGAGATCCCGGACTGACGCGTGCCGAGCAGAGCGCCGCCGCCGCGCAGGTCGAGGTCGACCTCGGCGAGCTCGAACCCGTCGGTCGTGTCGCAGAGCGCCTGGAGCCGCGTCTGCGCAGGCTCGCTCAGCTCCTCCCGCTGCCGTGAGACGAGCAGGCAGTACGACTGCTCGGCGCCGCGGCCGACGCGGCCACGGAGCTGGTGGAGCTGGGCGAGCCCGAAGCGGTCGGCCTCCTGGACGATCATCACCGTCGCGTTCGGGACGTCGACGCCGACCTCGATCACGGTCGTCGCGACGAGCACGTCGAGCTCGCCGGCCTTGAAGCGGGCCATCACGTCGCGCCGCTCAGCCGGCTTCAAACGTCCGTGCAGGCAACCGACCCGGAAATCGGCGAGCTCGGCGCGGCGCAGGCGCTCCGCCTCCTCCTCGGCGGCGCGGGCGAGCGTCGTCTCGGAGGCCTCGACGAGCGGGCAGACGACGTATGCCTGCCGCCCCTCGCGCAGAAGCCGGGCGAGGCGCGTGTACGCCTCGGAGGCGCGCTGCTCCTCGATCCAGCTCGTGACGATCGGCTTGCGCGAGGCGGGCGGCTTCGCGATCTCCGAGATGGCGAGGTCGCCGTAGACGGTGAGCGTGAGCGTGCGCGGGATCGGCGTCGCGGTCATGTGCAGGACGTGCGGCGAGCGGCCCTGCGCAAGGGCGCTGCGCTGCTCGACGCCGAAGCGGTGCTGCTCGTCGACGACGGCGACCGCGAGGTCGGCGAAGGAGACCTCGCGCTGGATCAGCGCATGCGTGCCGACGGCGATCCGCGCCTCGCCCGAGGCGATGCGGCCGCGGACGGCGGCGTGATCGCGCGCGGAGAGCGCGCTCGTCAGGAGCTCGCACGTGACGCCGAGCTCGAGGCACAGGTCGGCGATCGTGAGGAAGTGCTGCTCGGCAAGCGTCTCGGTCGGCGCCATTAGCGCGCCCTGGCGGCCCGCCCCGACCGCGCGTAGGAGCGCGTACAACGCGACGACGGTCTTGCCCGAGCCGACGTCGCCCTGCAACAGCCGCTGCATCGGCACGGTTCGCGCGAGGTCGGAGTCGAGCTCGCGGATCGCCTGCTCCTGGTAGGGGGTGAGCGCGAACGGAAGCGCCTCGCGGTAGCGGCGAGCGAGCTCGCCGGGCTCGCCGAGCGAGGGGGCGAGCGTGCGCTCACGCTCGGCGACGCGGCGGGCGATGCCGATCTGGAGCAGGAGCAGCTCCTCGAAGGCGAGCCGGCGGCGGCCGGTCTCGGCCTCGACGTTGCTCTCGGGGCGGTGCACGACGGCGAGCGCGTCCCGCTTGAGCGGCAGCGCCTCCCGCTCGCGGACCTCCGCCGGTAGCGGGTCGAAAACGTCGGCGACGTGCGGCAGCGCAGCCGCGACGACGCGGCGCACGGTCTTCTGGGCAATCTCCTCCGAGGCCGGGTATACCGGGGCGAAGTCGGCCGTCGACGTCGCCGTCTCGTCGCCGAGGTCGTACGAGCGCACGTCGAAGCCGTAGCGGCCGAGCTTGCCGCGCAGCCGCACGCGCATGCCCGGCTCGAGCTGGTCGGCGACCCAGGGCTGGTTGAACCAGCCCGCGGTGACCGGCACGGAGCCGTCGGAGACGCGGGCGGTCACGCGGACGCGGCGCCCGCGGAGCCGACGCTTCGCGACGTTCAGGACCTCCCCGACGATCACGGCCTCCTGGTCGGGGTGCAGGTCGCGGATCGCGACCTCGTCCACCGCCGACTCGTACCGGTGCGGCCGGTGCTCGAGGGCGTCGCGGACGGTATGCACGCCGAGTGCGGCGAGCCTGCGGGCGACCGCCTTCCCGACCCCTGGGAGCACGTCGAGTGCGAGGTCGAGCCGTTCCGGCCGGGGCGCCCGCGGGGTCATCGGCCAGACCCGGGGGTGGTCCAGGCTTGCAAACACCGTCTGTCGACGGATCGCTGTCATCGTGCTCGGCGCCAGGGCGTATCGAAGTATCCCCGGCGGACCGGACGTCACGCCCGGCGCAGGCGGACGATCGCGTCGAGACCGCCGCCCGGCGCCTCCGCGAGCTCGACCTCGCCCTCGTCCGCCGCGACGAGCTTGCGCACGATCGCGAGGCCCAGGCCCGAGCCGCCGTGACCCGAGCCGGCGCGCCAGAAGCGGTCGAACGCGCGTGCGCGCTGCTCCGCGGTCATCCCCGGGCCCTCGTCGCGCACGTGCAGCTCCGTCCAGGCGCCGGCGCGGCGCGCGGAGACCGTGACGCTCGCACCGGCGGCCGAGGCCTCGAGGGCGTTCGCGAGGAGGTTGTCGAGCGTCTGCGCGAGCCGGTCGGGAGCGACGCGGACGGGCTGCTCGCCGTCGAGCTCGTCGGCGAACGTCACGCCGCGCTCCTCGGCGAACGGCCGCCAGTTCGCGAGCCGCTCACGCACGACCGCGGCAGCGTCGACGCGGCCGGAGGGAGTCGCGCCGGCGTCCGCGCGCGCGAGCGCGAGCAGCGCCTCGACCGTGTGCGAGAGCCGGTCGACCTCGCGCAGGGCCGCGTCGAGATCCTTGCGGCTCGCGTCGACGAGGCCGTGCTCGAGATTCTCGAGGCGCAACCGGAGCGCGGTCAGCGGCGTGCGCAGCTCGTGCGAGGCGTCCTGGACGAACTCCTCCTGCGAGCGGAGCAGCTGTTCGAGCTTGACGACGGTCTCGTTGAAGACGGAGGCGAGCGAGCGCACCTCGGGCGGCCCGTCTCGCTCCGGTGCCCGTGCGTCGAGTCGGCCCTCCCCCACCGCGGCGGCCGCGTCCTCGAGCCCGCGCAGCGGCCGGGTGACGAAGCGGGCAAGCCGGAAGCCGACGAGCGCGGCTCCCGCGAGGACGACCGCCGCGATCAGGGCGAGGATCTCCCAGTAGCGGCGGACCCGCTGGTCGACCGCCGAGAGCGGGTACGTGATCCGGACCGCGCCGTGGACGGTTCCGCCCGACGCGATCGGCACGGCGACGTAGAGGAGCCGCGTGTGCAGCGTCTCGGAGTTGCGGACGCCGGAGGCGTACAGCCCCTTCAGCGCCGCCTGGATCTCCGGCCGCGAGGGGGAGCTGAACGGCTCGACGCCGGCGACGCGCGCGCTCGTATCGATGACCGCGTAGCCCTGCTTGTCGACGATCACGACGCGGCCGCCGGTCCGGCTCGCATACCCGTACGCCTCGTCTGCGACGGGCTGCAGGTCCTTCTTCTTCAGGCTCTGCACCGCATCCTCGGCGTCCTGGGCGAGCACCGTCGCGTCCTGGGCGACCTTCGCGCGGAGATCGCGCTGCTCGGTGCGCTGGTTCTGGACGCCGAGCGGCACCTCGAGCGAGAGGAGCACGAAGAGCGTCACCCCGAGGTAGCCGAGGAGGAGCCTGCGGGTCACGCCGTCAGTCTGCGCGCAACCGGAAACCGACGCCGCGGACGGTCTCGATCCAGCCCGGGTCGCCGAGCTTGCGGCGCAGGGCGGCGACGTGCACGTCGATCGTCTTCGCGGAGCCGTACCACGTCGTCTCCCAGACCTCCTCGAGCAGGCGCCGGCGGCTGATCGCGGCGCCCGGGTCGCGAGCGAGCGCGGCGAGGAGGTCGAACTCCTTCGGCGTCAGCTCGAGGTCGCGTCCGTCGAGCGTCGCGCGGCGCGCCCGCTCGTCGACCTCGAGCGCACCGACGCGGAGCGGCTCCACCGTGGAGTTGCGCACGGAGGTCCGGCGCGTGACGGCGCGGATCCTGGCGATCAGCTCGCGGATCCCGAACGGTTTCACGACGTAGTCGTCCGCCCCGAGCTCGAGCCCGACGACGCGGTCGGCCTCCTCGCCGCGGGCGGTGACGACGATGATCGGCACGTCCGAGCGCTCCCGCAGGCGGCGGCATACGTCGAGGCCGTCCAGGTCGGGAAGGCGGAGGTCGAGCAGGACGAGGTCGGACTCGGCCGCCGCGAGCGCTGCGCTGCCGGTGGCGGCGCGCTCGACCTCGAAACCCTCGCGGCGCAGTCCGTCTGCGAGCGGCTCGGCGATCGCGTCTTCGTCCTCGACCAGCAGGATTCGCATGGCGCCAATGTTGCCCGCCGTGACGGGAGCGGCATCGGCA